>NZ_CBFIEP010000088.1:0-48188 GCF_965661635.1 Pseudemcibacter sp.
TGAACAAATACTTGAAACATCGGAATCGCAAAAGCCGCATAATGCTTTAACTTGCGGCAAAATAACGGCATCTTTTCTTATTTCAAATCCTTTTTGTTTGAACTTTTTCAACGTTCTAGAAAACGTTTCGGGCTTCATATCTAAATAAGACGCAATAATTGATTTATCATAGGGAAGCTCAACCATGTCAGGTACGCGCCCTTGCTCAAGGAGGAGTTTCAACAAATACCACCCCACACGTTCCGTTGCAGATTTCAAACGGATACTTTCCATGCCCTTTATCAGGAGCTGAGAATGAACGGACATCGCCGTGAGCACATTAAGTGCAAGGTCATTATTGGTTTTTACATTTTCACGAATAATAGTCGCCGGTAATGTTAATATCTGTGCCCCTTTTGCAACCTGAGCACTAATGGGATAGGGCGCGTTTAAAAATACGGCAGACTCTGCAATCATGTCCCCACTCGTTAACATCTGAACGATCGTTTCTTCGCCGCTTGAATTACCTTTGAAAAGCTTAACCCATCCTTCAAGAATGATATATAGCTTTTCTGGTTGCTCCCCTTCCATAAATAAAAGTTCGCCTTTTTTAAATTGGCCAATCGACGCATTAAGAAATAATTCACTTAACGCGCTATCCGAAAGGCCCTTAAAGAGTGGAAGCGTCTTAATAAATTCCTGCTGAAGATTGGTAAAGTTTTTCAATCCTAAAGCAGACTTTTCGTTATTATCTTCTTGATTACTATTGGATTTCTCAGATAGATTATTTTCTAATGTCTCAATCAAATCCATTTTAACTTTATACATTAAATCAATTTTCTGACTAAACAAATCAAACCAATCTATGGATGAAAGAATATGTTTATCCTTCAAACTGTTCTTTTTAAATTGTTCATGTATCTCATCAATTTTGGCAATTGAATAATCGTCCATGTAACGCTCATAACATGCCTTTTGCTCATCCGTGGCTAAAGCCAAAAAGGTATCTTTATATGCTTCTTGCTCTGATAATAGGAAACGATAATTCTCTATAAATTCATTATTATTAAAAGCGTCTAATATTAATCCCCTGATACCCAAAGCTCTTTCGCGACCAATCCGTTCTTTTAAATTAAGAAAATTGGAAAATGCACTGACACGCGACGGGTCATTGTTCGGATCACTTAATGCGATTTCAATCATCACACTAATAATAGGTCCAATAATTTGATGACTATAGATCGCAATAGAATCAGTCGCACTTAGTTCTTTTGCTAAAACTAAATCACGTTGAGCGTTTAGTTTTTTTAAATCATCTATAACATCAGTGACTTTTTCAAATTAGCTTTCGTTTAAAAGACCCTTTTCCATCCATTCAGGAAGCTTAGACTTCAACTCTTCGACGGAATAATCACTTTCAAGGAAGCGTTGCCGCAATCCTTCTTCGATTGGTGCCAGATCATTACATAAAAATAAAATAACGCTGCCACGCTCTTTTTGCATTTCATGCATAATTCGCCCCAAGAGGACCAATGTACTTTTCATTATTTTAAGACTTTCATAATGCCATACCCTTTATAACCTCAAATTAATGATATTGCTTCGTAAAGTAAAGACTAAGACGCAAGGTTTTCTTAGCTTTGAGCGGCATTTTTAAATCCAATTTTTATTAAACAAGTTAAATAATTTAATGTATCATTGCCCAAAACATAAATTCATATTTTTTCAATTGGATATTGATTTGTGATCAAAAGAAACTTAGAGAAGATACTAGAATAGCATAAAAATACCCTATCGGAGAAAAAATTATGCCCGCGCCGGAAAATAGCGAAGACTTCCCTTTAAAAGAAGCACGCACCCTGGTGGCCCATTTAATGAAAAGAAACCCTCTCATTCATTGGGCAGACTTGCTTTTGAATTTATTTTTAGGGTGGGGCTGCTTTTACCTTGTGATGATCACAGAACCGTTCTCGCTTCAAAATATTGCCGCTTTTATTGTGTCCGCCTTTTCGCTTTATAGGGTTGCTATTTTTATTCACGAAATTGTTCATATGAAAAAAGGAACTTTTCGTTTCTTTATTGCTTTTTGGAATTTAACCGCTGGCTTCCCATTATTAATTCCTTCATTTACATATCATGGGGTTCATAACGATCACCATAGACGGGACACTTATGGCACCACAGAAGACGGCGAATATTTGCCATTTGGCGCCGAAGAAAATTGGAAAATTATAGCCTACGTTTTCCTTTCGCTTATCTTGCCGTTTCTATTTGTGGCTAGATTTCTAGTCCTTACCCCACTCTCTTGGATTATTCCACCGCTTGGTCGCTATGCGTGGGAGCGGGCATCTTCACTGACTATTGATCTTGCATATAGGAGACCTCCCCCAACAAAGTTAGACGGAAAATATTGGCGCTTACAAGAAATTGGCGCTACCCTATATGTTTGGGTTGCGGCCTACTTAATTTATAGCGGTACTCTTCCAATAAAATTTGCCCTTGTCTGGTATCTCGTAACGCTTCTTATTTTTACCATGAATAGTTTGCGGACCCTTGGCGCGCATGCTTACCGGAACCCCGGGCATGACAAAATGACGGTCCCCGATCAATTTTTAGATAGTGTTGATGTCATCGGCGGCGTCTTATCACCATTCTGGGCACCTGTTGGCCTACGTTATCATGCGACGCACCATTTATTCCCCTTAATGCCTTATCATAATCTAGGAGCCGCGCACGATTTATTGGTTAAGGAATTATCAGATAATAGTCTTTATCTTGCAGCAACGCGTAAAAATTTATGGCACGCCTTATCAACTTTATGGGAGGATGCAAAGCTTAGCCAGCAAAAGAACTAGTCTTTAAGTGGTTTTGCCATAACGATTGTATCATTCATAAACCCATGGGATTCGTAAAAGTTTCTTGCGTTATCATTATTATAGAACACTTCAAGTTGAAGAATAGGATATCTTTTCTCCTTGGCCCACATTTCAGCCTTTACCATCAATGCATGCCCCACCCCTTTACCTCGCGCCTCTTTTGTTACAGCGAGCAGAGTAACATTTGCACATTTTTTCTGCGAAATTTCTTCAGTAATTTCAATAACATGAATAAAGCCCAGAGGTGTTTGGTCTTCTTCAGCGATATACAGAACATGTGGATCATCTTGATTATCTATTGATTCTTCGATGTAGCGTTTTTGAAACCGATCCATCACTTCGTCTGAATGCCAAAATAATTGAGCGGCTTCAATTAAATCTGGCGAAAGATTAAATATAAAATTTCTGTCACTTGTTGTTGCTTCACGTATAATCATTTTATTCTACCGAACTCGTATTATAAATTTTAGCGCCAGCAATTTTATTCATCATATAAAGGCTTAATCCCAACAACACCATACCCGGAATAAAAACAAAACTACTTTCAGTAAGTCCCGCAGTGATATAAGAAATCACACATATCGACCCATTGAGCATCTCATATGGCAATTGTGTTCTAACATGATCAAATTGGCTACATCCTGCACCGGATGCTGAAAGAATTGTAGTATCGGAAATCGGTGAACAGTGGTCACCAAACATACCACCTGAAAGAACCGCGCCTATCGACACATGCATTGGGGCGCCGAGAGCATCTGCCACCGCAATGATCAAAGGCATCATAATCGCATATGTGCCCCAACTTGACCCCGTTGCAAAGGACATAATCGCCCCGAATAAAAAAGCAATCATTGGCACAAGGAACGGTGCAAAATTACCTTCAGCAAGCGAAATTATAAATTGAGCCGTACCTAAATTTTTACCCACGGAACTTAAAGACCACGCGAGGACAAGAATTATCAGAACGCTCGTCATTTTACTAATGCCGCCAAGGTAAATTGTAATGCTTTCCTTAAAACTTTTTACGCCATAAGTGAGCAGCAAAGCAATCAAAGTCATAGCGGAAAAGAAGTAAGCACTTGAAAGAGCGCCTCGAAAGGCAAGTGATGGCACAGAATTAAGTGGGAACCCAAGGGGCACAAGCAAGAAAAACATGACGCTTACCATCACGAGAAGCGGCAACCAAACAAAAATAGCCTTCGCATTGGGATGTGAAATGGTATCTGATATTTCCATTCCACTATCATCAACGAGCCCTTTTCCTTCTTGAGCCCGTTTTTCCGCGCGGGCCATTGGTCCAAATTCATAACCTGATATGGCAACAAGGGGCACCATAATAATGGCAAAGAGGGAATAAAATTGAAACGGGATCGCCGACATATAGGCATCAAAGCTATTCTCAACACGGCCAATTTCAAGATATTCCTTTTCAATTAGCCCCATAGAATAAACGCCCCATCCGATAAAAGGGATAAGGACCGCCACAGGCGATGCGGTGGTATCCACAATCCAAGCAAGCTTCACACGAGAGATTTTAAGTTTATCCGTAATAGGACGATATATGGGACCGACTATTAATGGAGTGCCAAGATCAGAGAAAAAAATCATAATCCCTGTCATCCACGTCGCAATTTGTGCTTTAAAACGACTGGTAATGACATGGGTCATTGTTGTCGCAAAGGCAACGGCTCCCCCTGATCGCTCCATAAGAGCTACCAAGCCTCCAATAAAGCACATCAATACTAATATCCCGGCCTGACTGGGGGATAACATTTGCGGTACAAAATAATCGGACACCATAATGCTGAGGGTCATTACCGGATTAAACCCGTTCAAAATGATCACACCTGAGAAAACGCCAATGAACAAACCAATGATTACATTTTGGGCCCAAACCGCAATCCCTAATGTCAATATGATTGGAATAATGGAAATAAATCCATAATCTGTTGCTTCCAACACTTCCCTCCTTATTATTTTTGCTTATAGTAGCTGAATATATATTTTTAGAAAGAATAAAAATGCGGGAGATATCATCATGAAATTAAGAACAAAAGTTATTGCCTACTTAAGCGTGCTCGTACTTGCTGCCTGTGCGCCGGAAGATCAAGCGTCAAATTCTGATGTCATAGCTGGGCCGGATTATAATATAACGTATGACTTACTTATCAGTGGCGGTACCATTGTGGACGGTACAGGTGATCCTGCATTTATGGCTGATATATTGGTGAGTGGTGATGAAATAGACTATATTGGGGAAACGGATGCCTCAAACATTAATGCTCTTGAAACCATTGATGCCACAGGGCGCATTGTTTCACCCGGTTTTATCGATGCCCATGCGCACGGTGACCCCCTTCAGGAAAACAATGATCACTTAAGGAGTTTTCTGCGACAAGGCGTGACAACCGTAATGCTTGGTCAAGACGGGGGAAACCCAGGTTATGATGATGCCGTTTCATTTGAAGATTTCCTTTATGAAATAGACAGACAAAAATCAGGCCCCAATGTTGCTACTCTCGTAGGTCACGGTGCTATCCGATACCTATCAGGAGGCGGTGAAAAAGATAAAATTACCCCAGAAGAGCAGGCCGCAATGGAAGAACTTCTTGAAAAAGCAATGAAAGCGGGCGCTTACGGCCTTGGCACCGGGCTTGAATATGTTCCTGGACGCTACGCGGATGATGAAGAAATGTTTGGACTTGCCAAAGTGGTTGGTGCTCATGACGGTGTGATATCAAGCCATGTCAGAAATGAAGATGATGATAAGGTACATGAATCAATTGCAGAATTAATAAGGCAAGGTCATTATGCCCGCGTCAATGCTTCCCATGTAAAAGTTGTCTACGGAAAAACCCGCGAACAAGGCGAAGCTGTCTTAAGGCAAATTCGAGAAGCCCGCGCAAATGGCGTCAAAATTACGGCAGATGTTTATCCCTATCTCGCCAGTTTCGGTGATATGAGTTACCTTTACCCGGAATGGGCAAAGCGTGAATTTGAATTTAATGATGCGGTTGCCAAGCGCCGTGCAGAATTTAAAGAGTTTCTGACGGCAAAGATTAAACGGCGTAATGGCCCGGGAGCGATACTGGTATCTTCAGGGGAATACTCTGGGAAAACGGTTGCTGAAATATCCGAAATTACAGGCAAAGACCCAGAAGATATCATTATGGATTATGGCCATAATGGGCCATCCACCGCGCATTTCATTATGACAAAAGAAACTCAAGATGCATTTATCACCGCCGAGGACGTTTCTATTTCAACGGACGGCAGCCCAACCATGCGCCATCCGCGTTCTTTTGGATCTTTTCCAAAAGTGCTCTATGAATATGTTGTCCGTGATAAAGTCATGTCACTTGAGTTGGCCATTAACAAAATGACCGGCCAAACGGCGGATATCTTTGATATCCAGACCCGTGGTCGCCTTAAAGAAGGAATGGCAGCGGATATTGTTGTTATGGACCTTGAAAATGTTAGGCCCGGGACAGATTGGACAGATGTCTATGCTGAACCTACTGGTTTTGACGCTGTTATTGTTAATGGCATGATTACCGATACAACGGCCGGTTCCGATAGCCGGATAAATGGTCGTATCTTAAGAAAAACAAAAGGGGACTAATCAAATGAAACTATTAAAAAGAATTAGTATCTTTGCCATTGCCGTCATGACGTCAATCTCTATGGCACAAGCAGACGATACCGATGAATTAAAAGCGGAAATTGCCGACCTCAAAGAGCGACTTAGCGATATGCGACACTCTTTTGATCGGGTAAACAAGGGGCTTAAAGATATAATGATGCACAACATTATGGGAGATGTTGCTATTATTGAAAAGGTCCGGTTTACAGGGCCCCCACTTGGTAAAGACCATGATTTTTCCGGTGATGGTGAACAAAACCCTCTCTCTTTAACAAATCCATTAAAGTTAAGCGCCTATGTGTTTTTCCCAAAAGATATTGACCCAAGTAAGAAATATCCATTACTTGTTTTCCCTCACCAAGGGGTACACGCCAACTTTGATGTGGAAAATGGCCAGCTTTATCGCGAGCTCATCGCACAGCAATATATCATCATTGCGCCTGACTATCGTGGCTCAACCGGTTACGGTAAACGCTTTTATGAAAGCATCGATTATGGTGGCAAAGAAGTGGACGACGTAAAAGCAGCACGCGATTATATGGTGGAAAATTATAGCGTCGTTGATCAAAACCGCGTTGGCATTATGGGCCATAGTCACGGTGGTATGATCACACTGCTTAACTTATTCAACTTTCCAGATGCTTATAAAGTTGGCTTTGCCGATGTTCCTGTAAGTGATCTGATTGCCCGAATGGGGTATAAAACCCAAGGATATCGCGAACTTTATGAAACAGACTATCATCTTGGTGAAAGCGCCTTTGAAAACCATGAGGAATATATCAAACGGTCACCTGCTTGGAACACCCATAAACTGGAAACGCCATTGATGGTATATGGTAATACCAACGATGATGATGTCAATATTCTAGAAATTCGTCATTTAATAAAATCATTAAAAGCGGACGGCAAGGAATTTACTTATAAAGAATTTGAAGATATTCCGGGCGGGCACAACTTCGCAAGAATGGATCATCCTATCGCACGACAAGCCAGGTATGATATTTATAAGTTCCTTGAGGAACATTTGTCCCCTGAACGAACATTCGGTAATATCAAAGACATGGAGCGCGCGTCATACAAATTTGTATCACGTTAAGCCAACTTTATCGATTAAGGCGCCATTCTTTATAAGCGTCTTGAAGCTGAAATAACCAATAAGCCGTTTGCGCCACGATAGGGCCAAACGGCTTTCCTGCATATTGAAGGCCGAATGGTTCAAAAAGCTTATATCTTTCATCATTGTTAATAATCGCATCAGCCACCACTTCGCCGCCAGCCACTGTTGCTGTCATACCTGAACCCCCAAAACCCTGCGCATACCAGAATCCTGGTTCAAGTTCACCGATTTGTGGCATCTTATGAGCGGGATAGCCCATAAACCCACCCCATGCGACATTCGCTTTTATGCCTTTAAGTTGCGGATATACCACAAGCAAGTCTTTCATCATTATACGCTCAAGCTTTTTACCTTGCGGATTAAACATGGAAACCCGACCGCCCCAAAAAAGACTGTTATCCTTGACTGTTCGGTAATAATTTGACGAAACCCTGTTGTCACTTACCCCCCATTTTCCTTTAATCGCCTCTTTAAGCCGATCACCAAGTGGTTCTGTCAACATCACATATGTTGCCACTGGTAAAGTTGCGTTAGACAACCTAAAATTCAATCCGCCGATATAAGCGCTACAACACATGACGATTTGATCCGCCGTTACCGACCCTTTATCTGTGATGATTTTCCATCCATTTTGGGTTTTCTTAATTTCGATTGCCGGTGTTTTCTCAAAAATTTGCGCGCCAGCTTTTTCAGCCTCTCTTGCGGAATGTCTTACATAATTTAAAGAATGCAGCTGCAAGGCTTGCGGTTTTAAATAGGCATCATGATAATGGTTCGAATGATAATATTCGCGAAACTTGTCTTTTGGCCAAAATTCATAGTGCACACCCATCAAATCATTCATGTATTCAACTTGCTTTTCAACTTTACCAGGTTCATTAAACCATGACACTTCGAAATGTCCATGCGGGTCATCGATTAAGCTCTCTCGTTCATTCCCCATGCGGCGGTTTATGCTATCTAAGGCGGCATTCGTCAGTTGATAAAGTTCTCTCGCATGACTTTCACCGACCATATTGGCGACTTCCCATGGTCCTTTAGAAAAGCCAGAACTGACGAAACCACCATTTCGACCTGACGCGCCCCAACCAATGCGGTTTGCTTCTATAAGGACTGGTTTCTCACCTTTTTCAACCAAACTGTGAGCCGTGGCGACGCCCGCCATACCACCGCCGATAACACATACTGACGTCTTGACGTCATTTCTTAATTGGTCAAAGTCGCATTTATCATCCAGCGTTCTCGAATAATAACTGTCAATATATTCGTTTTTTTCACTGGTGCGCGAATAAGGTTTATCCATTTTATCCTCTATACGAAACACACTTTCTAAGTACTGTTGTATGATAATCTTTTTGCAAATTATATTATAATAGTACATGATAAAAGTGCTATTTTTAAAAAGTGCAAATGGGAGGAACAAATGAAATTAGCGAAGAAGTCGGGGTTTCTTGGCTTAGCTGTTATTGGACTTTTACTGAGTGCATGCGCAGAACAAGCCGCCGATGAAACACAGAACGCAATGAATTCCAATGTAGCAGATGTCGTCTTTAAAGGAGGAGATGTCTATACCGTTGAAGAAAGCCATCCTTGGGCCAAAGGTGTTGCCGTTAAAGGCAATGAAATTGTCGCTATTTTTAATGATGATGCTGAAGCAGATGCCTATATCGGGGATAATACGCGCGTCATTGATCTTAAAGGCCGGATGTTAATGCCAGGTTTTGTAGACGGGCATTCGCATTTAAATGGTGCGGGCGCACAGCTTAATGATGCCAATTTACTGTAAGTCGCTGATGACGCTGCTCTTCGTGCTGAAATAGAACGCATTTTACCCAATATCCCAGAAGGAGAGTGGATCACGCTTGGTCTATGGGGAGCTTATGAGGCATGGGGAGCTGGTGAAGCTGCGGTTGATGCAGGTGCCGGAGCCAACTTCACCGGTCGCTGGAAACCAAACCGTTCCACTATTGATGATCTAACACCAAATACGCCTGTATTTGTATCAAGTTTCGAACGTCCCGCAGAACTTCACCTTGCCAATACGGCAGCATTGCGCGCTGCTGGCTTAGAAAATGAAATATTAGAGGGCATGGCAACCAACGAAGATGGATCGCCGACAGGCCTCATCGAAAAAGGGTCCCCTGCGATTGAAAGAATTCGTGCTGTTATTACACCCAAATCGCATGAAAGAATTTTAAACGAAATACGTTCTACACTTAAACGTATGCGTGAAAACGGGATCGTAGATGTCCATGATATTACCCATGGAAACTATCCAGAATATTATACGGAGCTTCAAGAAGCCGGCGAACTTACAACACGAATTTGGATGCGCGCTGACTTAGCCCGCGCAAAAGAATTTAACGACGCGGGCATTAAAATGGGCACACATCCAGTAACTCGTCTGAAAGACCATTATTTACGATGGGGTGCTTACAAAGGATATATCGACGGCATTATGGGTAACCATAGCGCGCTTTTCTTTGAGCCCTATACGGACCGTCCAGATTATTCCGGCCGCTATCGCCATCACACAAGCGATCACCCTGAATATGAAACAGAAAATATGGATAAAATGTACGCCTATCTGCTTGAAGCTAATAAAGGCGGTTTTAAAGCAAATGTTCACGCTATTGGAACCAAAGGTGTATCATTGATGCTGGACACTTACGAACGCCTACAAAATGATGTTGGTGGGTCTTTAGAGGGATATCGCGTCATTCATAACCAAGTAGTGCGCCCTTCCGATTTCCCGCGCTTTAATCAATTAGGTGTCATAGCGGAAATTAATCCTTATCATTTATCAGACGATATGCGCTGGATGGAAGAACGTATTGGTGTTGAACGCTCCAAGGGGGCATATGCTTTTAATTCGCTCCTTTCCAATGGGTCAACACTTGTGTTTGGTTCAGACTGGCCAGGAACCAATGCGGCTGAATACTATAATCATCCGAAATATCTTTTAAATGCAGCCGTTAATCGCACAACATTACAAGGCACCCCAGAAGGAGGATGGAACCCTCAAGAGAAAATCAGTCTTGCTGATAGTATCGTCGCCTACACAATCAATGGCGCCAACGCCACATTTGAAGGTGATGTGAGAGGTTCACTCAAAGTTGGTAAACTTGCAGATATGGTAATTATTGACCGTAATCTGTTTAATATACAGCCAGCCGATTTGATCAATATGGAAATCGACCTAACCATGGTCGATGGAAATGTTGTTTATGAGCGTGTTGAAAATTAAACAACATTAATTTTTATTTTAAAAGGCGGCTTTTATGCCGCCTTTTTTCTTACCTTTTATTATCTTGCATTTACCTGTAATCCTTCGCATACTTAAAAAATTAAAATATACAAATGAGGGAAAAATGGGTTGGCTTACTATCCTACCGCAAGTCGTGGCAATTGGCGTTGTGATTTGGCGAAAAGAAGTGCTTATGGCCTTGCTCGCAGGGATTTTTACAGCAGAGCTTCTTTTACTTTTTGATGCCTCTAGTGCAACAGCTATTTTTGCCCCTATTGAAACAATAGAACGCATCGTTAGCGTCTTTGAAAGCCCGGGCAATACTCGGGTATTGATATTCTCTCTCGTAATCGGTTGCTTGATTGCCTATATGCGACACTCTGGTGGTGTTTCTGCTCTCGTTGAAATGATGATAAATAAAGGGGTAACGCGAACAAAAAAACAAGCGGGTCTTCTCACTTTCTTTACTGGTATCGTGCTTTTTGTTGAAAGTAATCTTAGTGTCATTACGGCCGGTATATTATCACGAGGCATTTTCGACAAATTCGGCATGAGCCGTGAACGGCTTGCTTATGTGATTGATAGCACCAGTGCACCGGTTTGTATTTTATTACTTCTTAATGGGTGGGGTGCGGTCGCTTTAGCAAACATGCAACAATCCGGTCTTGAAAATGCGGAAGGTGCGCTTGTCGGATCAATTTTCTATAACTTTTATGCATGGATTGCGCTTATCATTGTGTTGTTCACGATTATGACGGATAGAATTCATGGCCCACTAAAACATTATGAAAAAGCGATGCAACAAAAAGCGGAGG
This sequence comes from Pseudemcibacter sp., assembly GCF_965661635.1. Taxonomy (NCBI): domain Bacteria; kingdom Pseudomonadati; phylum Pseudomonadota; class Alphaproteobacteria; order Emcibacterales; family Emcibacteraceae; genus Pseudemcibacter; species Pseudemcibacter sp. The sequence goes on from NZ_CBFIEP010000088.1 coordinate 11,678, forward strand.
AAGAACAAGCACCCGAGTTTGTAGGAACCAAAGCCAGATATATGATCGTTCCGCTTATTTCCTTAATCGGTCTAATCTTTGCCTTTATGTATTGGACTGGCGACGGCGTTATTCGAAACGGCGATGGCTCACAATCTATTTTATATGCCACCATTCTATCCTGCCTTGTCGCTTATGCTATGATGTTATCCAGTGGCCAATTCACACATATAAAATTAGTAGAAATTGGCTTCAAAGGAATGAATGAACTTATACAGCTTGTTACTATTGTGCTTCTCTCACTCGCCTTAGGTGCTAGTCTTCGTGATCTTGGAACCGGGGCTTTCGTCGCAGGGTTAGCCAGTGAGAATTTACCTCTTATATTAATCGTGCCAATGTTATTCTTAGCATCTTCACTCATGGCGTTCACAACTGGAACTTCATGGGGAACATTCGCTCTTATGATCCCTATTGGCGTACCGTTAATTCAAATGCTAGGACTTCCTCCTGCATTCGTTATATCAGCCGTACTGGGTGGAGGTGTGTTTGGGGATCATTGTTCGCCAATCTCAGATACGACCGTCATTTCTTCATTAGCGGCGGGATGTGATCTTCTTGATCATGTAAAAACACAATTGCCTTATGCTTTAGTCGGCGGCGGTCTGACATTTATCGTTTATATAATCACGGGTCTTTTTATTCTGTAAAATCGTCTTTTGATGGACGACTTTCTTATGAATGCTTAACTTAAGGCACTACTTTAAGAACAACTTTTATCACATCCCAATATAACGTTTTTCGATTCCTTTTAAAGTCGTCTAATAAGGCCTTAAGACAACATTTCAAAAAACTCAAAAAAAACAGCATGTTATCATATGTTGTTGTTTTATTAATATGGTTAATGATAAAGTCGTGCCAAAGGATTGATTGGAAACTTTGCCATCAAAATCAATCTGTTATAATAAAAAACTGAAATGGTACTTGAATATGAGCTCGGAACAAGAGACAGATCAGGAAAGAAGAATAACTTTTTGTCTTTATGAAAGTTGGGAAAAAATAGCTGGCTCATCCGGATTGCCCGCATTAAAACGATTACAGCGCCAAGAAATTGAAGCATTCAAATCTAATCTTGTTTTATTAGATCTGAGAAATGGGAAAGATAACCCAATTTTTCAGGTGATCGGAAATGGATTAACAGAAGATCTGGAAGTTGATCTTGTTGGGCGTCCTATAGCCGAGGTGCCGCGCCGCTCTATGTTAAGTCGTGTGACAGATCATTATTTAGAAGTTCTGGCCAACAGGGTCCCAATTGCCTTTGAGGCAGAGTTTGTAAACCGGGAAGGTGAAAAAGCTCTATATCGAGGTATACTTCTTCCCTTCAGTGATGATAATCAAAACATTAATTTTATTCTTGGTGGCGTGCGTTGGATTTTAGCAAAAGATGTTGAATTGGACGAAGACAAGCCAACTATTGAAGAGTTAATGCGCACCATCGCTTCAGGCAGAGATGAGATCACTCTTGAAAATGAAGAAGACGTTTTAAATGAAGATCAACTTGATGCCACCCTTTCTCAAGAAACTACAGACGATACCCTTCAAAAAAGAGATATCGCCGAAACGGCCGTTGATGTTAAAGGGGCGATCGATTTAGAAGATGCTTCTTTTGATACAAATTCTGTAGCAGAAGAGAAAGTTGTTTTTGATGAACCCCCGATAAGCGAAACATCAACAGAGACAACTTCAGATGAGATCATTTTAACAGAAGAGGTGCCTTCTGAACTAGATGGTGTTGATAATGATGGGCCAGAAGCAGTCGCTGAAGAAGTCTACCTAGAAATAGATGAGACAACTTCGTTCGAAGAAGACATCATAGAAGAATTAACCGCACATGATGAGCAAGAAGAAGATATAAAACCTGAAGAGCTAGACCTTAGTAACACAATAATTTCTGAACCCACAGAAGAGGGAATTGAAGATAATAATGAAGTAGTTGAAGTCGACGATCAAATTAAAGACGATCACATAGCGGAAGCAGAAGAAGTCGCTCAAGAAGAGCCGCCCGTCAAAGAGAAACTAAAAAAACGAGCTCGCAAAGGCAGTGTCATTGAAAGGTCAATGGAAATGCTGCTTGGGAAGTCCAAGAAAAAAGATATTTTTGGTCATGAAATAAGATCTGCTGAATCAAAAATTACACTTCCGACACAACCTGATCCAAATGATGAAATTGATATCATGGATGAACAGGCAGACGTCGATTTTGCAGAAAACGAAGGTAATCTTAATCTGCCAGAACAAAATCATGCCGTGGAAAGTTCAGGATCTATAATTGATGAAGACAATACGAGTGAAAATGCATCAATTGTGATTACGAAAGATGCTGATACTGTTTCAGACACAATCTCCGTTTCTTTTGAAGATGAAATAAATAAAGTCATGGATGATGCCGATGATCAACATATCGTTGATGAAGGCAATCCTGAAATCATTACAGAAGATAGTGTCACGATAACAGATTCACCAGATGATGAAATTATCTTAGAAGAAACCACAGAACCTGAACCAGAAGGCTTTGCTAATACTGAAGAAGTCACTTCATATGGCTATGTTGAAGAAGAGATAAATGAAGAATCATCTCTTAAACTAGAAAACGAAATACACGAAGAGATTTCAGCACAAGAAGAAGAACTCCTCGAAACCTCAGTTGCGGAGAGTAATCAATCCAACATTGCACTAGAGACAGGCACGGATGAAGAGAAGGAAGAAATTACTTTTGACGTTACAGAAGCTGAAGATATCGCTGATGATGCGACCATCATAGAACAACAAGTAGCATCCTCAGAACCAATCATTACTGATACTAGCCACGACATCTCGGCACAAAAAGAAGAAAAATCTGAAGAAGAAAATCTGCGGGAACTTCAAGATTCGCTGAAACAGATCATTCGATATATTAAGAAAGAAGACGCAAGTCATAACAGAAGCAGAGATACTTTATATAATATTCTTACCGCTATTTATAAATTTCATAGTGTATGTGAAAATTCCCCTGTTGAGTATTCTAAACTCGTTGCAGAAAATGGCTTAAAAATACAAGAACGTGCACCCTTTACACCAGTTCTTAAAATCTGCCTCGGTAAAGACTACGATAAAACAAGGCTTACCGAATATGCAGCGGCACTTGGAATTGCCAAACACATGAATGTTGATGTTGAGGATTTCCATGACTTCATCAAACATTTCCCTGGTGGCATCAAAGGATGCGTAAAAGAAATGCGTGCAATCCGCAAAGGATCAAACGGCGCCAACCTCGTACAACAATCAAGAACCGTTGAAGAAGCAAGAAATGTACTAAGAGATATGCCGGTAATCGGCCGCATTAGGTTAAAGAAAATGATCGTTAGTAAGGATGCAGATGAATTTTGTTTGCTCCTTGCCAAAAGACGGGGGCATGACATTGATGTTCTTAAGGTTCTCGATGATCAATATACAAAAATTGACCCGATTCTGAAACGAGCTGCCTTTATCAATGGAAATTTGAAAAAAGAGAATTAAATCCTCAGGAAATTTGAAAAATAACAAATAAACCATTTCTTAAACCCTTTATATATATGATAGATTCTAAGAATATGAAATTTCATAACCAAAAAGGAAAAAGCCGTGAGCAGCTGGTCCCAAAAAGAAATTCGCCTCGATTCCATCGTTGATTACGCAAAAGAAAATATGAAATCATCCTTAGGGGATGGTTTTATTGACTTTGTAGGTAATTTTTATAAGAACGCATCCCCAGAAGATTTAAGCTTAAAAATTGATGAATTATATGCCATTGCCATAAGCAATTGGAAATTTATTAACGATTTTAAAGAATCTGGAAAAGCCTCAAAAATTCGCATTTTCAATCCTACATTAGAAGAGCATGGCTGGACATCTTCACATACCATCATACAGATCCTTACCAAGGATATGCCTTTCTTGATAGATTCAATCACCTCAAATCTTTTAGAAGACGGCAACACGCTGCACATGCTTATCCATCCTGTTCTTGATCATAATCGCGATAAATCAGGTAAAATGGTTTCAAAAGGTGGCTCTAAGGCTTCTGAATCTGTCATGCACATTGAAATTACTGCCATGAGTAATCAGCAAGAAATCGATTCCTTATTTGATAAACTTAAACAAGTCACCGACTTTGTACATGCGTCCGTTCAAGATTGGAAAACGATCGTTCAAAAAGTGAGCGAGACATCTGATGGTCTTGAAAATGCGCCGAAATCAGTAACACGTGCAGAAGTTAAAGAATCTCAGAGGTTTCTAAAATGGCTTACAGAAAATAATTTCACAATGCTGGGCTACCGTGAATACGACCATAATAAGAAAAAACCATCCTCTGGCGATGGATACGGCATACTGCGTGACCCTAAGGTTCAAGTTCTTCGAGGGCCTGATGGCCTAGTAGATATTTCCCCTGAAATTGAAGATTTTATGGCCAATGAGCCTATTATGCTCGTCACCAAGGCCAATGTTAAATCATTGGTCCACCGCGTGGTACATTTAGATTATGTCGGTTTCAAAAAATTTGATAATAAAGGAAAAGTTGTCGGGGAAATACGCTTCGTCGGTCTATTTACTTCTGATAGTTACAATCAGCGCGCGCAAAATATTCCTTACCTTGATACCAAAGTGAAAACTGTCGTTGAGCGTTCTGGCTTTGATTATAATAGCCACGACGGCAAAGCATTGTTTCATATTTTAGAAACACTTCCGCGTGATGAACTATTCCAAATTGATGAAGAAACTCTGTTTCAAACGTCTATTGGCATATTACATTTGAGCTTAAGACCACAGTGCCGTGCTTTTGTACGTCGCGATAAATTTGAACGTTTTGTGTCCGCTTTAGTCTTCGTACCGCGAGATTTATATAATTCAGTATTGCGTTCAAAAATTGAAAAAATTCTTTGTGAAGAATTTAACGGTGAACTTTCATCAAGATACGCGCAACTTAGTAACGAACGAATTGCTCGCTGGCATTTCATTATTAGAACCAAACCCGGACAAGTCAGAAATGCTGACCCAGATGATATTAACCGCCGCATCGCGAAAGTCGCTCAAAGTTGGGTTGATTACTTCCACGAAGTATTGGTTGATCGATACGGAGAAGAAAAAGCAATCCAGCTTTTTAGAAAATACAGTCAGTGCTTTAAACCTGCCTATAAAGAACATTTCGATCCACGTTTTGCTGTCACCGATGTCGATAAAATGGAACAATTGCCAGTAAAGGATAATATTGCATTTAATCTATATCGCGAACCAGAAGACGCGGAACATGTTGTCCGATTAAAAATTTATACCAGTCAAAGCATCATCACTCTGAGTGATTGTCTTCCAATGCTCGAAAATATGGGTTTAAGAGTGATAGAAGAATTCGCCTATGATGTGTACACAGGGACAGACGACGATAAAATTCATTATAGTATGCATGACTTCTATCTTGAAGAGCCCGCCCAAAACGCAATTGATCTTAGTATTTTAAAAACACCAATGGAAGAAACGCTGCGGGCAATTTGGCTAGGGCATGTTGACAATGACGGCTTCAATAAACTGGTCAGAAGCGCATCCTTAACCCATAGGCAAGCATTAATTCTACGTGTTTATAGTAAATACCTGCGTCAACTTGGAAGTTCATATAGTGAATTTTATATGCAAGACACATTGACGCAATATGGCGATATTTCAAGATTACTAGCTGATCTGTTTGAAATTAAGTTTGCAATTAATGACACAAGTAAAACAGATCGTGATAAAGCGGCAGCAAAAAATATTAGTAAGATAAAAAGCTTGCTCGCTAACGTTGATAGTCTTGATCAGGATCGCATCTTAAGAAATTGCTTAAATGTTATTGAATGTTCTTTAAGAACCAACTTTTATCAAAAAGATGCAAATGGCGATCATAAAAATTATATTTCCATCAAAATTCAAAGTAGCGGTGTTGATGAAGCACCGAAACCAAGGCCTTATGCTGAGATATTCGTTTATTCCGCCCGCTTTGAAGGCGTCCATTTAAGATTTGGTCCTGTTGCGCGTGGCGGCCTTCGTTGGTCAGACCGTAAAGAAGACTACCGTACGGAAGTGCTCGGTCTAGTTAAAGCTCAACAAGTAAAGAATACCGTTATTGTGCCAGTTGGAGCTAAAGGTGGGTTTGTTCCAAAACAAATGCCCGCCAATCCAACACGTGAAGAATTCCTTGATGAAGGAATTGCGTGTTATAAATCATTTATATCTGGTTTGCTTGATATTACAGACAATTTAAAAGACGGCGATGTAATCCCACCGCTAGAGGTTGTAAGACAAGATGATGATGATCCTTATCTCGTTGTGGCAGCCGATAAAGGAACGGCCACATTCTCTGATATTGCTAATGGGCTTGCACAAGATTATGGCTTCTGGCTTGATGATGCTTTTGCATCTGGTGGCTCCGTTGGATATGACCATAAGAAAATGGGCATTACCGCACGAGGTGCGTGGGTAAGTGTTCAGCGCCATTTCCGTGAGCAAGGCATTGATGTACAAAAAGACAGCATTAGTGTTGCTGGTATTGGTGACATGTCTGGTGATGTATTTGGTAACGGCCTTCTCTGTTCAGAAGCCGTCAAACTAGTTGCCGCCTTTGACCACCGCGATATTTTCATTGATCCAGACCCGGATCCTAAAAAATCATTTGATGAAAGACAACGCCTCTTTGATCTTCCGCGCTCAAGCTGGGAAGATTATAATAAGAAACTTATCACAAAAGGTGGTGGCGTCTTTAGTAGAAGCCTTAAATCTATTGATCTTACGCCGGAAATGAAATCATTATTTAGTTTTAAAGATGATGTCTCTTCCGCAACACCTAATGAACTAATCTGCGCCATTTTAAAATCACAAATGGATTTATTATGGTTTGGTGGCATTGGTACCTATGTTAAAGCCGATAGCGAAAGCAACAGTGAAGTTGGTGACCGTGCTAACGATGCCATTCGTGTGAATGGTAGTGATCTTAGATGTAAAGTGATAGGCGAAGGTGGAAACCTTGGTTGTACACAACTTGGCCGGATAGAATATTCGCTTTCTGGCGGCATGATGAACACAGACGCCGTTGATAATTCAGCCGGCGTTGACTGTTCGGATAACGAAGTCAATATCAAGATTCTTCTAAATAGTGTTGTGGCAGAAGGGAAAATGACCGGAAAGCAACGCAACAAATTGTTAGAAGACATGACAGATGATGTTGCAGAACTCGTATTGCGCGACAATTATCTTCAATCACAAGCTATAAGCCTCGCTAAATCAAGCAGTATTAAACAGCTTGATAGTTTCGAAAGATATTTGGATGATTTGGAAAAATCCGCAAATCTAGATAGGGAGTTAGAATTTCTTCCTAATGATGAAGAGCTCGCTGAGCGTGCTGAAAAATCACTCGGCCTTACACGTCCTGAAAATTCTGTGCTGATTGCTTATGCAAAAATGTCTCTTTTTGATAGTTTAATGGAAAGTGATTTTCTTGATGATCCTTACTTAGAAAAGTATTTGAGCATGTCTTTCCCTGAAAGACTAAGCGGCAAGTATAAAAAAGAAATGTTAAATCACCAATTGCGTAAGCCAATTATTGCAAAAGTGCTTTGTAATGAAATTGTGAACCGCGGGGGCATTCAAGCTATTAAGGAAGAAACCGGGGCAAGCGGTGCTGAAATAGCACGTGCCGCCATTATTACGAGTGAAGTATTTGAACTTGATAATATGTGGAAACGTATTGAAGCGTTAGATTATATCGCGCCTGCAACGATTCAAATGCTTATGCTTATGGATGTTGAAGAGTTTGCCCGTCGTCAAACAATCTGGTTCTTAAATAACACGGACAACAAGAAGCCGATAAAATCTATTATTGATAATTATAAGCCTGGTATCACGGAACTGTTTAAAATGGATACGGGGGCTCAATCTTCTTCGGACGAAAGCTTCATGGGCAAAATGAATATGTATGCTGAGCAAAGAGTTGAAAAAGACCTTGCCCAGTTGATCGCAAGTCTTGATATCAAAACGGCGGCATGTGATCTCGTGCAAGTTGCGAAAGAATTAGGTATTGATGTCACCGAAGTTGCCAAAGCTTACTTCAAGTTTGGTGATGATCTTGGGTTTGACTGGCTTAGAAATCAAGCGGAACTTGTCGAAACATCTGATCATTGGGACCGTCTCGCCGTTAATAGTATTTTGGGTGATCTTCAAGATCAGCAAAAAATACTGACAAGAACTGCGTTAAGCGGCACTAAAGCAAAAGACTGTGAAAAAGCGGCAGATAAATGGCTGAAAGATAATAATTTAGCCACACTACGTGTGAAAAAACTGCTCGAGGATTTCCAACATGCCGGCACCATTAATGTGACAAAAATGGGTTTTGCAGCAAGACAGATTCGTAACGTAGTCGTTGATTAATTCTCACTTTTCAATAGTTATGCGGGGTATTTAATAATATCCCGCGACACTATTTTAATGACGGAAATGGCGCATGCCTGTTAAGACCATGGCAAGGCCCTGCTCATCAGCGGCTGCGATAATTTCATCATCGCGAATTGAACCACCAGGCTGAATAACCGCCGTTACACCTGCTTCTGCTGCACTTAAGAGGCCGTCCGCAAATGGGAAAAAGGCATCAGAGGCAACAACTGATCCTTCAGTCATTGGGATTTCTAAACCAGCAGCCTCACTGGCATCAAGGGCTTTTCGCGCTGCCGTTCTTGCGCTGTCTACCCGGCTCATTTGCCCCGCACCAATTCCGACCGTTGCGCCGTCTTTTACATAAATAATGGCATTTGATTTCACATGTTTACAAACATTAAAGGCAAACAATAAATCATTTAATTCCTGCTCTGAAGGTTTTCTTTTCGTCACGACCTTTAAGTCGTCCAAGGTAACCTTACCATTATCACGGCCTTGCACTAAATAACCACCCGCGACGGATTTTATCGTTTGACCTGCATCACGCGGATCGGCTATCCCGCCCGTTAGAAGTAGTCTTAAATTCTTTTTCGCGGACATTATTTCACGTGCCTTTTCATCAGCATCTGTGGCAATGACGACTTCTGTGAAAATTTTCGAAATCTCTTCTGCTGTTTCACCGTCAAGCATACCATTTAAGGCAATAATACCTCCAAATGCGCTGGTTTGGTCGCAAATAAGTGCTTTGTTATAGGCCTCTAAATAACTATTTCCACGTGCAACTCCACATGGGTTAGCGTGTTTGATTATTGCAACGGCTGGACCATCTTTAGGATCAAATTCGCTAACAAGTTCAAAGGCTGCGTCCGTATCATTAAGATTATTATAGCTTAATTCTTTACCCTGCAATTGAGTGGCTGTGGCTATGCCGCGTCTTGGTGTGGCATTTCGTGTGACATAGAACGCTGCATCTTGATGCGGGTTTTCGCCGTATCTTAATTCTTGTCGTTTCGTAGCCGTAATATTCATGCGTTCCGGATAAGTTTCCCCAAGTTGATCCGCAAACCATGCTGAAATTGCCGCATCATAAGAGCCTGTTCGTGCAAAGGCCTTTGCCGCCAGTTTGGTTCTTAGAGAAGCCGATGTTGCTCCCGCATTCTCTTTCATAGAGGCCATGACACCTTCATAATCACTTGCTTCCACAACAACAGTGACAAAAGCATGGTTTTTTGAAGCACTTCTAATCATGGCCGGACCACCAATGTCAATATTTTCAATGCATGTTGCAAAATCAGCCCCTTTTTCAACGGTTTCTTCAAACGGATAAAGGTTAACACACAATAGATCTATACCGCCAATATCTTGCTCTTTCATTGAACCAAGATGCTTATCATTGTCACGAAGCGCTAATAAACCGCCGTGAATTTTCGGGTGAAGCGTTTTCACACGACCGTCCATCATTTCAGGGAATCCTGTGTGTTCAGCAACTTCTTTAACCGGCACACCTGCATCAGCCAAGGCTTTAGCAGAGCCCCCGGTAGATAAAATTTCTACGCCTTGGCTTGCTAAGAATTGCCCGAATTCTATTAATCCCGTTTTATCTGATACGGATAAAAGTGCGCGCTTAATCGGTGTATTTGCTGAATCATTCATCAAAAAATCTCTTTTTATCATTATCTCAATTTACTTATCGCGTGGTACTGGATTTTATAACTTGGCGCAAGAGTATTCTTAATTCTCATCAATTAATTTTAGTGACCAAAGTACTTTGGTGTTCGCGCTTTCAATCTTTCCAGATAATTTAATAGATTGGCATGGTAATGATTTACCGGCATCACCAAAATACAAACCCTCAGAAATGCTGCGTTTTGCGTCACTAGAATAAAAGCCCCACTTACTGCCAGTTTCCGTTACCAACATGATATGATCGTTGCCCTCTACCAAGGAAACATTCGGATGTAAGTGGAAGAAAATATTAAATGATTGCCCACTTTCATTATTTTGATTGCCTATTAAATCGACATTATCTTCACCACGAATATCCTCGCCCTTATCATCAACATAAATAAGGCGGCGATGGCTAAAACCGTTCTCTTTATAACCGTCATGCTTTGCATCAATAAGTATATGGCCGTTTTCCTCATATAATGAAGTATCGGTTGTAGTTATACCGTGCCCTATTAATCCATCTTCACGAATATTACTGCTATTTTGACCACCAATAACAAGCGTTGAATGTGCTTCAGTAGATCTTGAAAACCTCTCAATATTTTCATCAATTTGTGCATTAAATGCAGCCTGGCCCAGATTTACAATTATTCTTTCTTTTGCATGGCTCATTTCAAAAGATAATGTCCCCGCATGAGCACTCCGGCTCATTTCTAGTTCTGCTGGTGGCCCCACGTCTTCAATAATGATCGTTTGCCCTTTTTCGATACGATTATAACCGCATTGCTCAAGCACTATCGTCACCGTTGCATCTTCTTTCGCTTTAATTAAAAAGGCAGGAATATCTTCATTGCGCTGCAAACACGAACCATTAAAGAGGGGTAATTTGCCATCACCAAGCGTTATAGACTTTAGATTAGACGCCATTCTACTAACAGCTTTTTCCAGTTCATCCGGTACTGTTTTGCCCATGCCAGGAAAGGCATCTTTTAAAAGCACCATATTCATAAAAAGATGTAATAATTCTTGAGGGTTACGACTTCTGATACCGCCATCAACCAATATTTCTTTTCCGAGCGAAAATTTCAAATGACCGACTGATTGCTTAAGCCATGCATCGCCAAAAGGGATAAATAGCCCTGAAAATGCCAAACCAATAATTGCCTTTAAACCCGCGGGGCCATCTGGCATATCAGATGACATTTTCATTAAATGTCTTGCGCTCCGTGCTAGGATATCAAGAACACGACCGCGATATAAAACATCATCCGAATCCATGATAAGTGGCGCATAAATCAACCAATTTGTGACGCGTTCACCCACAATATCGGATCGCCATGAAATTTCGCCCCACTGTGTATTTTGGTCGATCCAAGTTTCCACCAATTCTTCGGCGCGGCGCTGTGCCCCTTTGCGATCAACTGCCTGATTTAAATCACGTAGCCAATTAAAACTATGTAAATAAGCCTGCCAATGTTCGCTTAAATTTGAATCTAGCCAAACATCCCCGCCAGGCCAAACATTTTGATCATCCTTCGGGTTTTCTAGTATATGGCCACCGGCCATTATTTTACCCGCCACCATTTGTGTGCCAGCCGTCACAGACCCAGGCCACAGATCCTTTGGTGTTCCCAGCAATCTTAGTGGGTTTTTCCCTCTTAAACTTAAATCATGATAAAAGCTACTATGCCTCGCCCTGCTCATTGCTTTAGCAATTGGGTTTTGCGTTTTTTTCTCAGTTGATGAGACAGCTGTGCGGCGTAGTTGGGCCATTTATATGCGTTTCTCTACTTTTGGCTTTTCAGTTTAGGTCATTCTAATGAATTTAATATAATTATCCACCGAAATTATATGTCGAATATGGCTTAAAAGTGACTTTATTTTCCTTTTAATGCAGCAATATTAGACGCATATTTCTCCGGACCACCAACAAATGTTGCAGTGCCTGCAACCAGAACATTGGCGCCCGCTTCTATTGCGCTCTCTACTGTTTCCATATTAATACCACCATCAACCTGCAGATCAATAGGACGACCTTCTTTATCAATCATTTTTCGGATTTCCCTTATTTTTGGGAGTGCCGACGGAATAAATTTTTGCCCACCAAATCCTGGGTTAACGCTCATCACGAGGACAAGATCAACCATATCCATGACGTTTTCAATCATACTGACGGGCGTGCCCGGGTTAAGCGAGACGCCCGCTTTTTTACCCAATGATTTGATCAATTGTATTGTTCTATGAAAATGCGGTGTCGCCTCAGCATGCACTGTAATAATATCAGCGCCCGCTTTAGCGAAATCCTCAATATATAAATCTACTGGTGAAACCATCAAATGAACATCAAATATCTTATCACTATAAGGCCGAACGGCTTTAACCACATCCGGCCCAATGGTTAAATTGGGCACAAAATGACCGTCCATTACATCAACATGAATGTAATCCGCGCCCGCTTCTGTTATGGCTGCAACTTCTTCTCCCAATCGGGCAAAATCAGCTGAAAGAATGGAAGGTGCAATTTTTATTTCTGATGCCATAGTGTATCCTTATATTTTCTCTAAGCGGGAAATGAAAAATCCGTCCATACCGCCTTCTATAAAATGAGGAAGGGTTTGAACGTCTCCATTTTCTAATATGGCTTGCTCAAAACCAATCAACTCTTCCTTTGATATCTCTTTTCGTTTTAACGAGCGATCCCGCTCCAGTAAAGCGTTAATCTGATCCGGGCCTTCTTCTTGCTGCATAGAACAAACAGAATAAACCAATATGCTGCCGCTCTTCATAATGCCTGAAACATGATCTAGCATTTTTGATTGCATTAAAGCCATTTCATTTACTTCGTTAGCATCGCGAATATGTAAAATTTCAGGATGGCGCCGAATGGTTCCCGTCGAAGAACAAGGCGCATCTAGTAAATAATGGCTGGCAGAGCTTTCTGGAATAAATTCAAGTATATTTGACGTCACGACGTCAACGTTAAAGTTAAGCCTTTTCATATTTTCAACCAGTCTTTTCAACCGCTTATGGGACATATCAACAGCTGTTACCTTCGCTCCTTTCGCAGCGGACTGGGCCGTTTTACCCCCAGGCGCAGCACATAAATCGAATACAGCCTCGCCCTTTTTAGCACCTAGCAGTGTTTCCGGCAGCGTGGCTGCAACATCTTGAACCCACCAAAGGCCCTCCTTATATCCCTTTAAGTCATCAATTTTCCCGGACTTTTCAAGACGAATAATATGATCTCGGACAACTTTTCCATTTAAAGAATTGGCCCATTCTTCTATATTTAAATGGGGTTTAAAATTAAGATCAAGCGGCGCTTCTTCAAGGCAAGCCGCAATAATATCTTTGACTGTTGCATTTCCAAACCGCGCATCCCAACTACTCAAAAGCCATTTAGGAAAATTAAGTCGCGTATTACCAAACTTTTTAAGTAATAATTCTCGCTCGCGATCCACATTCCTTAATATCGCATTGACTGGATTTTTAAGATATTGTAGTTTCTTTGATATTTTAGTTTCAACAAGCCTAACTGAACCATCAACTGCAGCATATGCGGGCACATCCATATATAAAAGCTGAGTAATACCAAGTCTCAGCACGTGACGTACGGCCATTTGTGTATTGCCCAGCTTGGTTTTGGTCATATGATTTATGATTTTATCAAGTTGTCCAAGACGTCTTATCGTCGTCGTGACCAAATGACGAATGAACCCTCTATCACCATCATTAATTTTATGAGAAAGGCTGTCCATCGCCCCTTCAATTGTCATTGCCTCATCTAATATTTTTTTCAAAATATAATAAGACACAACCCTACTATCCAAATGGTTCGACAATCTACAATTTTCCTTTCCCAAATCATCCATATGTGTTTAACATGCTTTCACTATAAAATAATTATATTTTTCTGATTTCGGAGCTTAAAATGGAAAAAGAAAAAGTCGTTTCTGACGATAATGAAAAAAAGTCGTCCTCCAAAGATGATCAAGCGGAAAATGCGCCTAAAGAAATTGGTGGTCGTGAAGGACCGGATCCCGTTCGATATGGGGATTGGGAAAATAACGGAATTGCTTCTGACTTTTAGGACGCCAAATGGAATTTTTGATCGCCAATGAACAAAATATAAGACTTAGCGTTTTTATATCTCTGCTTCTTATTTTTGCTAGTCTCGAATTCATATCGCCCCTTGCTAAACGTCGCGCTGCACGACTTTCTCAGTGGTTAACGAATATATCAATTACAGTGATAAACACTTTCGCAATAAGGTTTATCTTACCTATAGTTGCCGTTGGGGTTTCAAGTTATGCCGTTGAACATAATTATGGTTTATTCAATTTAATTAATTTGGGAGTTTGGCCAACTTTTATTTTATCACTCATTTTACTGGATGTTTTGATTTATGGACAACATGTCATGATGCATAATGTCCCTTTTCTATGGCGATTACACCGAATGCACCATACGGAGTTAGGCTTAGATATTACTTCTGCAGTGCGCTTTCATCCACTTGAAATAGTTGTCTCAATGTTGATTAAAATGGCTTTCGTGCTGATAATGGGTATTCCAATTGCGGCGATTATCGTATTTGAAATCATATTGAACGGTTTGGCATTATTTAACCACAGCAACATTAAATTACCGCGACCTCTCGAACATTTAATGCGGACCCTCTTTATAACACCCGAAATACACTGGATACATCATTCCGAGATCGTCAATGAAACCAATAGCAATTATGGTTTTAACTTGGTTATTTGGGATAAAATATTTGGTACCTATCTTGATAAGCCAACTTTGCCTTATAAGGATTTAAGACAAGGGTTAAGTGAATTTGGCTTTGATAAACCACTATCTGTCTTTGAACTTATCATTTTGCCTTTTAAAAATTATCCGGAAGAAGGAAAGTCTAAATGAGGGAAAAGGAACTTCGACTTGCGCTTGTTTGTTTTGGTGGTGTTTCACTGGCGATCTATATCCATGGAGTCAGTAAAGAGATTTTAAAACTGGCCCGAGCCTCGAAAGCCATTCATGCGAGCCCCGACCCTCACGATAAAAGTCGCACGACTTATTTATACCCAAACGATCAAATCACCGACATTCCCGATACGGAATTAATTTATTTCGACATTCTGAAAAGCTTTTTACCTGAATTAGATCTGCGTGTTATTATTGATACCATTGCCGGCGCCTCCGCCGGTGGAATGAACAGTGTATTTTTATCTAGGGCAATTGCACATGATTTGAATTTTGATCATTTGCGTCATCATTGGCTCATTGAAGCGGACGTTACCCGCTTAACAGGTGAAAAGAAAACGGCTAGTCGCTGGAATACGGTCATTACTAAACCATTGATCAACTTACTAAGCGGAAAGTTTTTAGGGAATACTAATTTAAGCACCCAAGTCAAAGAAAAGCTGCCTTCCCTACTCAACATTTGGGATTTAAAACCCCCTTTTGATGGCAAACACATCTTAAAACTTGTGTACGGCGGATTAAAAGGCATGGGCAAAGTGAATTACCAATCGTTACTACCGCGAGGACATGAGCTTGATCTCTTTCTAACATTAACAGATTTTTATGGCTATAAACGATCCATGATCTTAAATGACCCCCCTCTTATTTTTGAATTAGAGCACCGTCATAATTTAAAGTTTAGCTATTTAAAAAAAACATCAAGTAACAATCTATCAAAGTTCGATAGTGATTTTGACGATGACGGTATTGCCGCCCTTTGTTTTGCCGCTAGAGCAACCTCTTGCTTTCCTGGAGCCTTTCCCCCGGCACAACTCAGAGAAACTGAACGATTTTTTAATAACATTAATAGTGCGTGGACGCGCAAAGACGACTTCATTGAAAAGAATTTTAGAGAATATAAAAATGCCGGAATAAACCCCGAATTAACGTCATTCTTAGACGGTAGTATTCTTAACAATAAACCCTTTGATCAAGCTTTAGCGGCTATTCATGACAGACCCGCCTTTCGTGAAATCAGTAGAAAAGTTATCTATATTGATCCTAATCCGGAAAGGTTAAAACATACACCCAATGGTGCGCCGCCAACAATGCTCAACACATTAAAAGGCGCGCTTTCCGACATCCCCATGAATGAACCGATGCATGACGATCTCGAAGAAATTCATATTCATAACCAAAAAGTTGCGACAATAAAATCCGTCGTTGATTCTGTAAAACCAAGTGTAGAAAAGCTGGTTTATGCAGTCTCGCCCAAAAACTTTGATGGTAAGACAACCTCAAAGGATATAGAAAAATGGCGCAACCTTGCGAGCGCACAAGCCGTTACAGAAGCGGGATATTCTTATGAGGCATATGCTAGACTTAAAATCCGAAGCACTGTTGCTGATTTAACGGGCATTATTGTTAATTTGTGTGATATTGCGCCGCGTAGTAAAGAAAAGCGGAAAGTTTTTTCCTTAATACAATGCTGGGTATTAAAAGATACAGCAGGTGCAAGTTTGCTTTACGGCGATAAGGCCTTCAATAAAAATAATGGAATTTTCAATTGGACCAAATCCTTCTTACGAAAAAAAACTTCATTAGAATCAATGCCTTATTGGACCAAATTTATTGTAAAATTTGATGTGAATTATCAAAAAAGACGACTTCATTTTTTAATACAAGAGCTTAATAATCAATATTCAATCAACCCAAATCATGTAAATGAGCTCGACGCCTGCAAAATGGCTATTTATAAGACTCTAGAGCTGATTAAAGAAGAGAGAATTATCGACAGATACTCTGATGAGAAAAAATTAGAAATCAAAGATACTATTAACAACCTCATGCATTTAAATGTGGATGATGACGTTAATAGCCAAGAAAATATAAAGTTAGTTACAAGTCATCATGATGAATTTGAAAAGTTGTCTGACCTTATTTCTGCAGAATTAAATTTAGATAAAACACGTTTAGATGTAGATGCTTTGGTTGCCTCTCAATTGAATAATAGCTGGGATGATGTATTTAAAAGAAACCTAATTACAAATTACTTAGGTTTTGCCTTCTGGGACGTAATTACGTATTCCATAAATGGTGCCAAGGCAGTTGGCGAGTTTAATGAAATCCTTGTTAATCGTATTAGCCCGAATGATAATTTAATACTTAAATCTGACCCTTTAGAAATGCCCCTAAAAGGAACCGCTATGAAAAGCTTTGGGGCATTTTTCAGTCGTGAAGACCGTGAAAATGATTATTTATGGGGACGATTAAATGGCGCAGAACGCCTGATCGACATTTTATATAATCAAGCCAAAAGTGAAGGGGTTAATCATAAAATTGATATTATTCAGATAAAGAAAAAAGCCTTTAATGCTATTCTCGAAGCCGAAAAAGAACATTTACATGAAATCCCTGAATTGTTTGAAAAAATTAAAACCCGTATTAATGAGCTATAATTACATAAAGCCCATTTCTAAACGCGCCGCTTCTGACATCATTGACATATCCCATGGCGGCTCCCAAACAAGTGCTACCTGAACATCGCCAATACCTTCAACTTCACGCACTTTAAATTCCACTTCACCTGGCATTGTTTCAGCAACGGGACAATGAGGTGATGTTAATGTCATCGTGATAACTACATCTGCGTATTTATTCACATCAATATCGTAAATAAGGCCAAGCTCGTATATATTTACCGGAATCTCAGGATCATATATTTCACGGATCACATCGGCAGCGGCCATTTGCAGCTTCTTTTTTGCTTCATCTGAAATCGGCTCACCTTTATCTATAGAAGTTGTCTGAGATTCTTTCAATTTAATTTCTTCTTCTTGTTTTTCACCCGGTCTTTCATTTAAAAACCCGTCTAAAAAGCTCATTTTTATTCCCTCTATGCAAAAATTCTATTTACTTTATGCAATCCGTCAACCAAACGGTCCACATCTTCTTTTGTATTATATAATCCAAATGATGCCCTCGCTGTTGCCGGGACATCCATAAAATCCATTATCGGCTGTGCGCAATGATGGCCTGTGCGAATTGCGATGCCATCTTGATCCAAAATCGTTCCGATATCATGTGGATGCGCTGACTTCATTGTAAACGATAATATACCAGCCATATTTTCCGCCTGGCCGCGCATTTCTATGCCATTCACTTCTTTGATTTTTTCAAGCCCATAATTCAATAGTTCTTGTTCATGATCATGAATATTTTGTAAGCCAACATCTTTGATATAGTCAATTGCAGCTGAAAGCCCTATGCCCCCTACTATATTTGGGGTACCTGCTTCAAACTTATGCGGCAAATCATTGAAAGTTGTTTTTTCAAAAGTGACAGAACGGATCATATCTCCGCCACCTTGATATGGCGGCATGACGTCAAGTAATTCCTGTTTACCATAAAGCACACCAACGCCAGTTGGGCCGTATATTTTATGACCGGAAAAAACATAAAAATCCGCATCCAGGCCTACAACATCAACTTCCATATGTGACAAAGCCTGGCACCCATCCACTAGGACTTTTGCGCCAACTTTATGAGCCATTTTAATGATCTCGTTTATTGGGGTAATTGTTCCTAGGGCGTTTGAAATATGGGTTATCGCTACAAGCTTCGTCTTTTCAGATAATAGTTTTTCATACTCATCTAATAAAAAGTTGCCTTTTTCATCTATAGGACTAACTTTTATTTCAAAATTCTTTTCATCGCGTAATATTTGCCATGGAACAATATTAGAATGGTGTTCAAGCTGGCTTAAAATCACTTCATCACCCTCAACCAAATTTTGTCGACCCCACGTTTGAGCCACCAAGTTAATGGCTTCTGTCGCACCGCGAAGCAAAATAACTTCTTTATGCGACTTTGCACCAATATGGTCTTGAACCGTTTTTCTAGAGGCTTCATATTTCGCCGTTAATTCTTGCGAAAGCAAATACCCACCACGGTGAATATTCGCATATTCATTGGAATAACACGCGCTGATCGCATCAATTACTTTTTGTGGTTTTTGCGCGCTGGCTGCAGTATCTAGAAATGTGAGCGGTTTTCCATATATTTCTTGTTGAAAAATAGGAAAATCACTGCGGATTTCATCAATATTATAATTATGCGATTTCATCTCAAGAGCCTCAAATCAGTCTAACCAGGCCCTTGCAAGACCAAGGTACTTTTCTTTAACGGAAGGAATTGCAACATCGTCATATACTTCAGCAATAAATGCTTCAACTAGTAAAGATTTGGCCGCTGCCAAATACAAACCGCGAGACTTCAAATAAAATAATGCTTCAGCATCAAGTTCACCAACCGTTGCACCATGTGCGCATTTCACATCATCAGCATATATCAGCAATTCAGGTTTACTGTTTGCTTCTGCGTCTCGGTCCAAGAGTAAATTTTTGTTGGACTGTTCGGCGTTTGTTAATTGCGCATCTTTCGCAACATAAACTTTTCCTTGGAAAGCTGACTTTCCACCTTTATCGAGTACGCCTCGATAAATTTGATCGCTTTCGCATTCCGGAACCAAATGTTTCATGTGTGTGAAAACATCATGACTGTTCCCACCCCGCCCTAAAAATGCACCTCTTAGATCAACATTTCCGTGAAGTCCATTTAAAGTTGGCTTAATTTCAGTGCGGCTATTTTTTGCACCAATGTTTAACGAATAATGCTTAAAGTCTGCATCTTCAGCAACATCAATATGAGTTTCACCCATATGGATCGTTTCATTTCCTTGTAATTGAGTTTGATAAATTTCTAAAACAGCATTTTTTTCAACCCAAATTTGAGTGACGTCCTGCTTCCAATTATCCACATTATCAACGCCAATAAAGCTCTCAATAATTTGAGCCGATGAATTTTCACTGACTTCGATGAAGTTCTTATTTCTCAATGCTTTAAGATTAGATCTTTCGCCCGACACATGAATTATTTGAATTGGCTGAGACAACTTAATGTTCGGTTTTACTTGAATGACATAACCGTCTGTCATTAAAGCACTATTTAAATTTGCCAAACTGCTAACTTCATGTGTTGATTGAAGAAGCGTTTTTGCGTCGCCATTTTGCGATTTTATGTACTCATTTAATGACAATAGCTTAAGGCCGTCTTCACCTTTAATTGTTGAAAGTTCTGCCTTATAAAACCCATCAATAAAAACAACTTTTGAACCTCTAATATCATCTAAATAAGCATCATCAATTATTGCCATAATTGCAGCGTCCAACTCTCCCGCTTTTTCAAGAACGCCATATGTTTTTGAATTCATAGATGAAAGGTTTGTATATTTCCATTCTTCTACGCGCGGACCTGGTAAGCCAACTTCCACAAAAGCGTCCATAGATTTTTGACGTATTTCATTTAACCAATCAATATCAGTTCCGGTCGGAGCTGAATATGCTAGGGTCAAATCATTGGCATATCGCGAGCCATCAAAATGATTTTTATGTGTCATCTAAATTATCCTAGGCTGCGTTTTCATCGATTCCAAGGTGGCCATAACCTTGTTTTTCAAGTTCCATGGCCAAGGATTTATCACCGGATTTTACAATTTTTCCATCTGCAAGAACATGAACAAAATCTGGAACCACATAATCTAGTAAACGTTGATAGTGGGTAATGACCAATATTGATTTTTCTGGCGCTCGCATTCT
Source organism: Pseudemcibacter sp. (assembly GCF_965661635.1). NCBI lineage: Bacteria > Pseudomonadati > Pseudomonadota > Alphaproteobacteria > Emcibacterales > Emcibacteraceae > Pseudemcibacter > Pseudemcibacter sp. The sequence goes on from NZ_CBFIEP010000088.1 coordinate 32,407, forward strand.
GTTTATGCCATCGGCAACGACCCTTAAAGCATCAATGTCTAGACCGCTGTCTGTTTCATCAAGGACAGAAAAACCAGGATCAAGCACTGCCATTTGTACCATTTCATTACGCTTCTTTTCACCACCGGAAAAGCCTACATTTACCGCACGCTTTAACATTTCGGGATCCATTTCAAGCTCTGCCGCCTTTGCGCGAACAAGTTTCAAGAATTCCACCGGAGCCATTTCATCTTCGCCTTTATATTTACGAATTGAATTAACCGCCGTTTTTAGAAAATTCATATTGCTGACACCCGGTATTTCAACGGGGTATTGAAACCCTAAAAATGCACCCTCTGCTGCGCGTTCATTGGCTTCGAGCTCTAAAAAGTTTTTCCCTTTATAGGTAATAGATCCTTCCGTAACTTCATAACCATCTTTTCCGCATATAGCATAAGATAGCGTCGATTTCCCAGAACCGTTCGGGCCCATAATCGCATGAACTTCGCCAGCATTAATAGTTAGGTCTATTCCTTTAAGAATTTTTTGGCCCGCAACTTCAACATGTAAATTTTTAATTTCTAACATTTTTTTCTCTTTCGTCGTCTTAACCGACGCTACCTTCTAAACTAATTCCTAATAATTTTTGCGCTTCAACCGCAAACTCCATCGGCAATTGCTGCATTACCTCCTTACAAAATCCATTCACAATTAAAGAAACGGATTCTTCAACATCAAGCCCGCGCTGCAAACAATAAAATAATTGCTCATCGCTGATCTTTGATGTGGTTGCTTCGTGTTCAACCTGGGCTGTGGGGTTTTTGGCTTCAATGTAAGGGACAGTATGTGCCCCGCATTCGTCGCCAATTAATAAACTATCACATTGTGTAAAGTTTCTCGTATTTTCAGCATTTGGCATTACTTTGACCAAGCCGCGATAAATGTTTTGAGCTTTACCAGCCGATATTCCTTTTGAAATAATCGTACTTGATGTGTTTTTACCGATATGGATCATCTTTGTGCCTGTATCGGCTTGCTGATAATTGTTGGTAATTGCAACAGAATAAAATTCACCTATAGAGCCATCACCCTGCAATATGCAACTTGGATATTTCCACGTTATTGCGGAACCGGTCTCTACTTGCGTCCACGATACTTTTGAATTTGTTCCTCGGCACGCTGCACGCTTAGTTACAAAATTATATATACCGCCTTTACCGCCTTTATCACCCGGATACCAGTTTTGAACTGTGGAATATTTAACTTCCGCATTTTCAAGCACCACAATTTCAACCACCGCAGCATGAAGTTGGTTTTCATCACGCATTGGCGCCGTACACCCTTCCAGGTATGATACATAACTTTCATCATCAGCGATGATTAATGTTCGCTCGAATTGCCCAGTGTTTGCTTCATTAATTCTAAAATAGGTGCTTAATTCCATAGGGCATCGCACACCTTTTGGGATATATACAAATGTTCCATCTGTGAATACTGCGCTATTAAGGGCTGCATAAAAATTATCCGCCACCGGAACAACTGAACCCAAATATTTCTGCATCAACTCAGGGTAGTCTCGTGCTGCTTCGGAAATTGAGCAGAAAATAACACCCTTTTCTTTTAATGTTTCTCTAAAGGTCGTTGCAACAGAAACGCTATCGAAAACAACATCAACCGCAACGCCAGACAATACCTTTTGCTCTTGTAGAGAAATACCGAGCTTTTCATAAGTTGCTAGTAGTTCTGGGTCTACTTCATCTAAACTCTTCGGGCGGTCATCCGCAGATTTAGGCGCTGCATAATAATATATATCTTGAAAATCAGGTTTTACGTAATTTAACATCGCCCATTCTGGCTCTTCCATCTTTAACCATTTTTGATAAGACTTAAGTCTCCAATCAAGCAACCATTCTGGCTCTTCTTTCTTAGCAGAGATAAATCTAATGACATCTTCGTTAAGGCCTTTTGGTGCCTTAACCATTTCAATGTCCGTAACAAATCCGTACTTATAGTCGCCTGCGACCTCTTCAACGGTTTGTCTAGTTTCCAATGTACTAACCATATTGGCGTTCTACCCTTCTTTTAAGTTAATGACGTCTGTTTCCTCTTTTGGAAAAAAGTCATATTTATTTGGTACCATTTCTGAAAGCGTTACATTATTTAATGCTTGATAAACGGCAGTATTAATTTTGTCCCATTTGCCTCTGGTCGTACAAACGGGAACATAATCACAATTTGTATCTTCTTCACCTATACAATTTGTCAATTGAACAGGCCCATCTACCGCTTCAATAATATCGGCAACGCTTATATTTTCTTTATCAAGGTTAAGTGAGAAACCGCCGCCCACGCCACGGTTAGAATTTAGAAGATCGGCTTTAGCCACTTTTCCTAATATTTTGCTGACCGTCGGAAGCGGGACTTGGGTTTCACGGTTCAAACTTGCAGCCGTATGAAGCTCATCCGGACGTGTCGCAATGGTACTCATCAGTAACACAGCATAATCAGCAAGATTTGAAAGTTTAATCATAATTAACCCATAAAGTTATCGTTTCACATATTAAATGGGGTTATTTTACATAAAAGTCAACACAAATACGACTAAATTAGTCTTTTTTATTAAGTTGCTGTAAATAAGGAATAGTTGTTAAGAATCGTTATTAAGTTTGCTGCATACATCATCAAGTTGCTCTAACGATTTATAATGAATTTTGAGAACTCCCGATTCACCGTTTGAGCTATCTAGTTCTACTTTTAATCCTAATACAGTAGAAAGCTCATCTTCAAATGCAATTGTATCAACGTCTTTAGTGCTCTTTTTAGAACCTTTATTGGGGCTAGGGTCCTTATCACCATTTTTAACATTTTTCGCTAACTTTTCTGTTTGGCGTACGCTCAAACCATCCCGCACTACCATTTTCGCCAGCTCTTCCGGGTTCTCTGCCGTAATTAATGCCCGGGCATGTCCCATGCTGATAAAGCCATCACGCATATATTTTTGAACATTTTCAGGCAAAACCAAAAGACGGAGCATATTGGCAACATGACTTCTGCTTTTTCCTACTGCTTTACCTAAAGCATTTTGCGTATGAGCAAACTCGTCCATTAATCGCTTATACCCTAACGCTTCTTCAATGGGGTTTAAATCATGACGTTGAATATTCTCAATAATAGCAACCTCTAAGGCTTCTTCATCAGAAAGTTCTTTGACAACAACTGGTACTTGATGAAGGCCAGCAGCTTGCGCAGCACGCCAACGCCTCTCACCAGCAATTATTTCATAACTGTCTTTACCTTTGGTTCTTACCAACAAGGGCTGGAGAATACCTTTGGATTTAACGCTATCTAAAAGCTCTTTCGCCTTCGTGTCATCAAAATGAATTCTCGGCTGATATTCATTAGCAACGAGAAACTCAATTGGAATTTCTTTATTGGATTTATCCTCAACAGGCTGACTATTCACTGTTGCGATTTCATCGTATGCTGGCTCGCGCGCTTCCATTAATGAAGACAGGCCGCGACCAAGACCCAATTTTGATGGTGCTGCCTTTTTTGACACCTTTTTAGGAGCCTTTTGTGTTGCTTTCTTTTGAGCCATTTTTAGCTAAGTCCTTGATTTTAATATAAATTTCTATTCTTTTTTGTTTGCATTATAACGCTTAAGAAGCTCTGCAGCCAATTCTAAATAGGCCTGACTACCAGAACACTTTAAATCATATAAGAGTACTGGCTTACCATGGGACGGGGCCTCAGATACACGAACGTTTCTAGGAATAATTGTATCAAATACCTGCTCCCCTAAATAATTTCTTACATCAATTGCCACCTGTTCTGAAAGATTGTTACGCTTATCAAACATCGTCAAGATGATGCCACCTATTTTCAAACTAGGATTAAAGTTAGCTTTTACTGTTTCAATCGTCTGCAAGAGTAAGCTCAATCCTTCCAAGGCGAAAAACTCGCATTGAAGCGGGACAAGAACAGAATGAGATGCAGCCAATGTATTAAGTGTCAAAAGATTAAGTGAGGGTGGGCAATCGATTAAAACATAATCATAGTTTTCTAATACAGGATCACGAAAGGCTCTTCTTAATCTAAAGGTTCGTTGATCTTGATTAACAAGTTCAATCTCCGCACCCGTTAAATCAATGGTCGACGGCACCAAATGTAATCCGGGCACAGCCGTATCGACAATGGCTTCCGCTAAGGATACTTCACCCATTATCACTTCATAACTGCTGTGGGCACGATCATTTCTTTCACGTCCCAGACCTGTACTCGCATTTCCTTGTGGATCCATATCGATAATAAGCACGTCTTTTTTTATCGCCGCTAGCGCAGTTGCCAGGTTAATCGCTGTTGTGGTTTTCCCCACTCCCCCTTTTTGGTTTGCAACGGCAATAATTTCAGGCTGTTTACTTGCCGCTGATAATCCCTTTGATGTCATCCCTGGATGGTCTCCATTGTTATTTTTTATTCAGACGTCTTTATTATTTTCTTTTTATATTAGATAGATGAAGGATCATACCTGATTCTTCACTTTTACTCGGGATTTTTTTTATATCAAAGCACCATTTCTTTGAAGCATGTTTAATTTCATCACCCGACTTCTCACCTTTGAGAAAAAGACACTCGGTATAATCGGTCATAAATGGAAAAGTTAACTCTAACAACTTATCTAGATCGGCGCATGCCCGAGAAGTTATTAAATTAACTGGAAAAACTACCATTTGTTCAATTCGCTCATTATGAACAATCGCATTCATATTAGTTTTTTGAACAACCTGCTTCATAAAAGAACATTTCTTACCCACACCCTCAACCAAATGAACCTCACCTGCTCCAAGTAATGAAATGACTAATCCGGGGAAACCAGCACCGCTTCCTAGGTCTAATATTTTTAAAGCCTTATCACTCGTTTTTATGTGTTCGATTAATTGCGCGCTATCATAAAAATGGCGCCTCCATTTATCAGATAGCGTACTATTGCTTACAAGGTTTATTGACTTCTGCCACTTTTCAAGCATGTCAGCATAAAGTTGAAATTTTTCGAATGTTTCACGTGAAACACCTGTTTTTTGAATAAAATCATCCGTATTCATTGGGCTGACGCCTTTTTATCTTTTCTTTTCACATAGCGGAGCAAGGCCGTTAAGGCAGCCGGTGTGACCCCAGAAATTCTTGACGCGGCCCCTAAAGTTGCAGGCTTTGCTTCATCAAGCTTTTCACTTACTTCATTAGATAATCCACCTATAGCTTTATAATCTAATGTATTCGGAAGTAGTAGGTTTTCATCTTTTCTAAACGCTAGAATATCCGCTTCTTGCCGCTCTAAATACCCACTGTACGTAGCATCAATTTCAATTTGTTCGACGATATCATCTGGAATATCTGCCAACTCAGGCCAAATTTGCATTACTTGTTTAAAAGAAATGGTTGGATAAGATAATAATGTTTTAGCTGACCTTTTAACACCATCCTTATTAATCTTTAAATCAAACTTCGCAGCCTCATTAGGGCTAATGGATAGATCATCCATCAAGGATCCGTATTTTTTCAGCATTTTCATTTTGCGTTCAAAATGTCCTCTACGTTCAGCTTTTACAAGGCCAATATCAATCCCTAATCGGGTTAGCCTTTGATCGGCATTGTCTGATCTAAGCTTCAAGCGATATTCAGCACGCGATGTAAACATACGGTATGGTTCTTTGGTTCCCTTAGTCACCAAATCATCTATCATGACACCTATATAAGCATCCGCCCTATCAAGTAAGAAGATATCTTTTCCATCTGCTGATCTTGCAGCATTAATGCCCGCCATCAAGCCTTGAGCCGCAGCCTCTTCATATCCAGTTGTTCCATTTATTTGTCCCGCTAAATATAAACCAGAAATTTTCTTTGTTTCCAGTGTCGCTAATAACTCTTGCGGATTAACATAATCATATTCAATTGCATAACCTGGTTGCAGTATTTCAACGTTTTCTAAGCCTTTTATGGACCTTATATAGGCCTCCTGAACATCAACAGGTAAAGACGTTGATATTCCATTTGGATAAACCGTGTCAGTATCTAAGCCCTCTGGCTCAAGAAATATTTGATGAAACGTTTTATCTGCAAACCTAACCACTTTATCTTCGATAGATGGACAGTATCGTGGTCCGGTTCCTTCGATGTGTCCAGAATACATAGCAGACCTATGGAGGTTCTCACGAATAATTTCATGCGTATTCTCATTTGTATGCGTAATATGACAATCAATTTGCCTAACAGTTATCTCTGAATTCATGAATGAAAATGGCGTAGGCGGCATGTCTCCAGGCTGAGTTTGGCATTGCTCCCAATCAATAGTCTTACCATTTAGCCGGGCTGGCGTTCCTGTTTTTAATCTTTCTAGAATAAAACCGAACTTTTCTAATGTATCAGAAAGACCGAGTGATGGCGGCTCATCTTCACTTCGAATAGATTTTCGACCCGCTGGGATTCTCTCTTCACCTATATGGATCATCCCCCTCAGGAATGTCCCTGTCGTAAGAATGACTTTCTTACAATAAATTTTCTCTCCCGCACCCGTTAAAACGCCAGAAACTTTATTTTGATCATCATCAGAAATTAACAAATCTTCGACGGCTGCTGCTTTGATGGATAAATTTTCATAATCAGAAAGCAATTCTTGCATGTTTTTGCGGTAAAGTCTCCTGTCTGATTGGCACCTTGGTCCGCGTACAGCAGGCCCTTTCCGGCGATTAAGCATGCGAAACTGAATACCAGAGGCATCAGCAACCTTACCCATAACACCATCAAGAGCATCAATTTCACGCACCAAATGCCCTTTTCCTAAGCCACCAATTGCGGGATTACAGGACATTTCACCAATGGTTTCAAATTTATGTGTAATAAGTAATGTATTCGCGCCAATACGCGCAGATGCTGCCGCCGCTTCGCAGCCCGCATGTCCACCCCCAATTACGATCACATCATATGAAATCACGTCAATTCATCCTGTTTTAAAAGTAGCCGGAATGTACGAACAAGTTTGTATAATGTCAAAGTGTTTCACGTGGAACACTCAGAAAAGGTTATTTTCCGATGCAAAATTCAGTAAATATTTTTTCTAGAATATCTTCAACATCCACATAGCCGGTAATCTTTCCAATTTCTCTAGCGGCCATACGAAGGTCTTCGCTTAATAATTCAAGCTCAAAATGATCGGCAGCGAGAAACCGACCCATATGATCCAAAGCATTCTGAAGATGAAGTCTATGTCGAGTTCTGGTTAATGACGGGGTATCTGTTAATTGCATGCGCGCCTCAACCTCTTTTTCAAAAGATGCCATAAAATCGCTTATTCCATCGCCATTTTTAACGGAAACATGCCAGGTTCCAATATTGTTTCTTGGTAGTTTCTCAGTATCAATTATGACGCCAAGATCTTTTTTGCTGATCATTACCATAGTGTTCTGACCCATATGGTCCGCCATACCATGATCCAAGTAACTAGAATTTGCTCCATCGAGGATAATAATTCTCAAATCCGACTGTTCAGCTTTACTTAAAGCGCGTCTAATTCCTTCAGATTCAATTGCATCTTCGCTTTCTCTTATCCCTGCAGTATCTATAATGCTCACGGGAAACCCTGAAATATCAAGATGGACTTCAAGCGAATCTCTAGTTGTGCCCGCTATATCAGATACGATCGCCACATCCCGCCTTGATAAATAATTAAGTAACGTAGACTTTCCTGCATTAGGCGCACCCAAAATCACCACTTGAAGCCCATGTCTTAACCGCTCTCCGCGGTGCCCGTCATCTAAATATTTTTGTATGTCTTGATATAAATCGTGGACTATTGGTATTATTCGTTCTGTAACATCATCGGGTATTTCTTCATCTGCAAAGTCAATATCCACCTCAAGGTAAGCCATTGCAGATATCAGATCGTGGCGCCACCCTTCATAAAGTTCCTTGAGGTTACCATCCATTTGGCGTAGAGCTTGTCGACGCTGCCCTTCCGTTTCCGAATTTATGAGATCAGCTAAACCTTCAGCTTCGGTTAAATCCATCTTGCCATTATCAAAAGCACGTCGGGTAAATTCCCCTGCTTCAGCCGGCCTTAAGTGTTCAATTTTTGATAAAGCTTCAAGAAACCCCGACACAACCGCATAGCCACCATGAATGTGAAATTCAGCAACATCTTCGCCGGTAAAACTATTTGGACCAGGGAAAAAGATTACCAATCCATGGTCAAGTCGCCCACCGGTTAATGGGTCATAAAACCATTTTAATGAAGCAACTCTCGGTTTAGAACATTTTTCAGATTTTGTTAAAATCGAAATCGCGTTTTTTGTCGCCTCACCCGATACACGAATAACACCAACACCCGCTTTTCCTTTTCCGCTCGATAATGCAAAAATTGTCATCTGAAAAAACACCAAAAAATTTCATTTAAAACTGCTCTATGCTATAACTCAGTAAAGACAATAAAACCATTAAAAAAAGTGGGCTCTATAAACAACAAAGTCGTCCCAATATAGGGGCAAAAATATTCTTGGCGATTGTAGCATCCAATTTTATTTATTTTTTTAAAGTTGTTTTTTTATAAGCCATTAATTTTAAACAATAAAATTAACAAGTAACGCTCGCTTTTAATAACTAATTTAAAGCTATTTTTTTCTACTTATAAGGGTTAATTTTTCATGTCTCAACTTTCAGTACATAGTCCAATCGGTGACTTAACCATCAGTGAAGAAGAAGGAGAAATCGTCTCACTAGATTGGGGATGGTCCCCATTTCAAGAAGAAAATGAAATTTTACTCAAAACGAAATTTTTACTCGATCAATATTTTGACGACGAAAACCCAACTTTCGATTTACCTCTAAATCCACATGGAAAAGAATTTCAAAAAAATGTATGGAAAATTATGTGTGAAATACCGTACGGAGAAATTTTAACGTACGGTGATATTTCTGATCGTTTAAACTCCCATGCACGTGCCGTTGGAATGGCCTGCGGTGCAAATCCAATTCCGATAATTATTCCCTGTCATCGGGTAATTGGTAAAAACGGAAAATTAACCGGCTTTTCAGGAGGGGAGGGTATAGAAACAAAAAGGTACCTTCTAGAATTAGAAGACACCTTTGATAATTTAGACGATAATTTAAAACTTCCGTCCTAACTATTCTGCTAAAACTTCATCAGGATTTATTGGTGAGATTTTCACATTAAAGAGACCATATAAAATCGATACAAATGGACTTACAATATTAAAGAAGCAATATGGAGCATATGCAAATGTTGCAACACCTAATGTGCCCGCAAAAAACGCACCGCACGTATTCCAAGGAATTAGAACGGACGTTACCGTTCCCGTATCCTCAAGAACACGAGATAAATTCTTCGCGGCTAAATTACGCTTTTTAAACTCTAATCGATACATCCGTCCCGGAAGTACGATTGAAATATATTGATCAGCGGCCAGAACATTTACACCTATACAAGTAAGTGCCGTCACAACTATTAATGATCCTGTGGTTTTGGCTAGCCCTAGTAAACCGAGAACCAAACGTTTTAATAACCCAATTTTTTCCATAATTGAACCAAACGTAATCGCACACATAACGAGCCATATGGTATTAAGCATTCCAGCCATACCACCTTGACTTAAAAGTTCATCCATGGCTGTATCACCAGTATCAGCAGAAAACCCGGAAAATAGTGCTTTCCAAATTCCATCGATAATAGTAACCACCTCCCCGCGCTCTGTGGCACCTGCAAATTTCATTATTACATCTTGCTGAAAAATAACGGCTATTATTACGGCGGTTAATGTTCCAACCACCAATGATGGAAATGCCGGATTTTTTTTAACTGCTAAATAAAATACAACTGCGGCAGGAATCATTAGATAAATTCCAATATCAAAGTTTTGTTCTATCAACGTTAATTGAGCACTTAAATCTATACTGTCTGAATTAATATCACTGGTAAAACCAATGATTAAATAAAGAATTATAGCGATTACAATTGACGGAAATGTGGTCCAAACCATATGTCTGATATGTGTAAATAAATCAGTACCCGCCACGGCAGGTGCAAGGTTTGTCGTATCAGAAAGTGGTGACATTTTATCACCAAAATAAGCCCCGGAAATAATAGCGCCAGCGGTGATTTCTGGCTCTAATCCTAATCCAGCAGCAATACCCATTAAGCCAATACCGATAGTACTTGCGACCGTCCAGCTGCTGCCGATGCTAATCGCAGTTATTGCACTTAAAATACACGCCGTAAAATAAAAAATTGTGGGATTTATAATTTGTAGACCATAATAAATCATTGCAGGCACAGTACCCGATAATATCCATGACCCAACCAACATCCCCACAGTCATTAGAATAAGAATTGCACCATAAGTATTAGCAATTCCTTGTTTAACTGCGGTTTCAACATCAACCCATCTATAACCATTTTTAACACCGACAATTAGTGCGATTGCACCCGCTAAAATCAGGGCAATCTGATTGGCGCCACTCGAAGATTCGTCCCCATACAAATAAACCGATAAACCCAACATCGCCACCAAAGAAATAACTGGAATAGCGGCATCTAACAAACTGGGTTCGCGTAATTTATTTTCTGACATCAAAAATATCCCTATTTTTTATTTTTTTATGATTAAAGCAGAGATGAAATAAAAATGCGAGTAATAAAAAAGGCCCCTAAATTCTTGGGGCCTTTAATCACATTCTAATTGTTCATCGAATTATAAAATTCTTCATTATCTTTCGAATCTTTAAGTTTATTAATCAAAAATTCAATAGCATCGACCGATCCCATTGGCATAAGAATGCGGCGAAGCACATACATTTTCGCAAGTGTTCCAGGATCAAGAAGCAATTCTTCCTTACGAGTTCCAGATTTCGTGATATCAATAGCAGGGAAAATTCGTTTATCACTGACCTTACGATCAAGAACAATTTCAGAGTTACCTGTTCCTTTAAATTCTTCAAAAATAACTTCGTCCATGCGGCTACCGGTATCAATCAATGCTGTTGCTATGATAGTAAGTGATCCCCCCTCTTCCACATTACGCGCTGCACCAAAGAAACGCTTTGGACGCTGAAGCGCATTTGCATCGACACCACCTGTAAGAACTTTACCGGAACTCGGAATTACCGTGTTATAAGCACGCGCTAAACGCGTAATACTATCAAGCAAGATCACGACATCATATTTATTTTCAACCAGCCGTTTTGCTTTTTCTATAACCATTTCAGCAACTTGCACGTGACGGCTTGCTGGTTCATCAAAAGTTGAACTGACAACTTCACCTTTAACCGAACGGCGCATATCTGTCACCTCTTCCGGTCGTTCATCAATAAGAAGCACGATCAAAAAGACATCAGGATGATTTTCTTTAATAGCATGAGCAACATTTTGCATGAGAACTGTTTTACCGGTTCTGGGCGGTGCAACAATAACACCACGTTGACCAAATCCAATCGGTGCAACCAAATCAATAACCCGTGTTGATTTATCCTTCAGTGTCGGATCCACTCGGTCTAACTTAAATTTACGGTCTGGATGAAGCGGCGTTAAACTATCAAAATGAACTTTATGGCGTCCAGCATCCGGGTCTTTGTAATTTACCGTAGAAACTTTAAGTAAGGCAAAATAGCGCTCTCCATCTTTAGGAGCTCTTATTAATCCTTCAACTGTATCACCCGTTTTAAGTCCAAATCTTTTAATCTGACTAGGGCTAACATAAATATCATCTGGACCAGGCAAATAATTCGATTCAGGCGATCTTAAAAAGCCAAATCCATCCTGAAGAACTTCAACAACACCACCTCCGGAAATTTCCTCTTCTCTTACCGCAAATGCTTTTAATATGGCAAACATCATGTCTTGTTTACGCATATTGCTGGCGTTTTCGACATTATTTTCTTCCGCTAATTCCAAAAGGTCAGCGGGGGATTTCTTTTTAAGGTCCAATAAATTCATGGGATTTTTCCAAAATGTTATGAAAAGTTTTAAAAATCGTAAGGAGATTAAAGATTTTGATTAAGAGTAAGAAGAAATAACCATGCTAGAACATGATTGCAGGTTAATAATACTCCAAATTTTAAAAATGGCAAAGATAATTTTTCACTTATTGAAACGGTTTTAAGATCACCATAAATACAATGACCATCATTAAGATAGTCGGAACTTCATTTACCATGCGAAAAAACTTTTCATCATGTTCATTTTGATCACGATAAAAAGCACGTCGCCAATAAGATAAATAACCATGAAAACCTGACATTATAATTACCGCAATAAATTTAATATAAAACCATAATCCCGCGTTCCAGCTGTCTTGACCAAAGGATAATGCTAAACCAAAAATCCAAGTCGCTATCATTGCTGGATTAATAATAATCCTAAGCAATTTACGCTCCATTTCCTTAAACATTTCAGAAGCTTCTGACCCGACCTCAAGACGTGTATGATATACAAACAGACGTGGTAAATAAAACATCCCCGCCATCCAACTGATAAAAGAAATAATATGAAGCGATAAAATCCAGTAATAATATTCCTGAAAAAACTCAATAAATACTTCCATTTTAAGCCCTATTTTCCATTATTAAATTGGCTAACCCTAAAATAAATTGATCATTATCTTGCACAGTTTTTATGCGGATATAATCCTTTATTCCTGCTTTTTCTGCAACTTCTTTATAATTTATATCTAGCTCAACCAATGTTTCTGAGCATTCAGATATAAATGAAATCGGCACAATAATTATATTCTTATTCTCTAAGGCGGCTCTTTCTATTTCGTCTTCTGTTAACGGTCCTTGCTGCTCTAATGGTCCTATTTGTCTTTGATAACAAGTCACTATGTCTAATTCCGAATTATTGAGTTTTTTATCTATTGCTTCACTTGTTTTTTCAACTTGTGACTGAAATGGATCACCCGATTCGATGGTTTTCTTAGGAATTCCATGTGCAGAAAGCAACAAACGGTAATCGCTTGATTTAAGTAATTTCAACTTTTCATTTATCAGACCCACAATACTATCAATGAAAAAATCATTTTCTGGATAATCCTTAATAACCCGAAATGGAATTTCAATTTTTTTCTTTTTAACTTGCTTGTTCCATTCTATCAGAGCACTTCCCGTAGTTGTGATGCTATATTGGGGATAAAGCGGAACTAAAATCATTTCGTCTGGTAAAAATTCTTTAACTTCGTCAAGAATATCTTTAGCAAAAGGCTTCCAATAACGCATAAATGAAAAACATTTAAATTCATCATTTGATAATTCACTTAAATAGGCTTCTAGTTTTGTTTTCTTTTTTTGAATTTCATTCATTAGAGGTGATATATCACCAATTTCACGGAAAGTATTTCTTGCTTTAGGGGCGCTTTGGCTGGCAATTGATTTGGCCATCATCCATCTTAATGGATTGGCAACGGTTAAAAGAGCTGGATCATAGAATTTATTAAAAATATATGGTTTTACAGCATCAAGACAATCTGGCTCACCTTGATTAAATAGAATAACAGCAACTTTTTTCCCCATTTAAGATCTTCTGTAATTTAAAATAATATCAGAAACCATTTTCACATTTTCTGGTGGTGTTTGTGGAATGATACCATGACCAAGATTAAAAACGTGTGGTCCGTCTTTTAAGTGGTCAAGAATGTGATAAACAGCTTTTTTTAATGGCTCTCCCCCACTCCCGAGCAATAATGGGTCTAGATTACCTTGTACGGTGCATAAAGGCTGCATTACATTTTGTACCCATGTGATCGAAGTGGATGTATCAATACTAACGGCATTAACCTTTGTTTTTTTAACGAAATTCTTGATTTTTGCGCCGGCTCCTTTTGGAAAGCCAATAATTGGAACATCAGGATGAACGGCACGAATATTTTCAACTATTTTTTGTACCGGCTCAACGCACCATTTAATAAATTCATCTGCGGGTAATGTACCTGACCAACTATCAAAAATTTGTAGTGCTTCTGCACCGTGATCAACTTGTCGAATTAAATATTCAGAAGTTGAACTCACTAATAAATCTATTAATTTTGTGAATGTTTCACGGTCTTGATAAGCCATTAGCCTTGTTTCCGCTTGATCTTTTGATCCGCGACCATTGACCATATATGTAGCAACAGTCCAAGGTGCACCTGCAAACCCAATAAGAGCTACGTGCTCTGGAAGTGCTTTAGATAGATTTGACACAGTTTGATAAACGGGATTTAAATGATCATGAATACTTTTATTACTTAAAGCGTCTAGCTTTTCTAAATTATTTACAGGTGTCAAAACGGGACCTTCACCTACTTTGAAAGCCAAATCTTGTCCGAGCGCGTGCGGAATGACGAGAATATCTGAAAATAATATGGCTGCATCCATGTTAAATCTTCTAATAGGCTGTAATGTTACTTCTGTAGCAAAATCTGGATTATAACATAGATCTAAAAATGAACCCGCTTCTTTACGAAGTGCCATATATTCTGGCAAATATCTTCCTGCTTGTCGCATAAACCAGAAAGGGACTCTGTCATTTTTTTCACCACGTAAAGTTTTTATGAAGAGCTTATTATTTGTCATTTTAATTTTCTTAATTGTTATACACGTAAAGTATTACTTAAATTATATTTATATATAAAGGTAGTAGTGGTTAGTAGTTCCTGTGAATATAGTGGATTAAAAGTTATACACAGTATATTCAATGGTTATCAACATAATGAAATTTTACCCTTAAATATATAAAAAACGAAATAAAATAAATGGGAAATTGACCCTAAAAATAAAGTTATTATTTTATTGAATAACTATTATCCACAAAGGATAAAACAAGTATTAATAATGAATTGCGGGTACTAAAAATTAACACTTGTAAAAAATGATAGGTTATCCCCATTATTCAGGTTATTACAAAATAGATGAAAAGCGAAAATATGAAAAAAATACATCTCCATTTAGTTTCTGATAGTACGGGTGATACCCTAGAACAAGTTGCAAAAGCATCATTAGTACAATTTCCTGGAATTGAACCTGTAAAACATTATTGGCCAATGATAAGAACGGCGCGTCATATGTCACGTATTATTGCAGAAATGGAAGAAAACCCGGGTATTATCATGTTTACGCTTGTAAATCATGAAATTGAAAAAGTTCTTATTGAAAGTTGTAAAAAAAATAAGTGGCCGTATATATCTGTTCTACAAGGGATTATTCATGAACTTGGCCGGCATGTTGGCGAAAAACCAACGGAAAGACCAGGGCTTCAACATCAGATGGATGATGAATATTTTGATCGTATAGATGCCATTCAATATACATTGGCACATGATGATGGCCAAATTTCTGATAATTTATTAAACGCGGATATTATTTTAGTAGGAGTCTCAAGAACGTCAAAAACACCAACATGTATTTATCTTGCCAATCGTGGTTATCGCGCCGCTAACATTCCCATAGTGCCAGGCTGTCCCTTGCCTCCAGAGCTTGAAAAAGCGAGAGAAGAAGGCAAATTTATTGTTGGTCTTGTGAACAGTGTTGATAGACTTGTTCAAATACGCCGCAATCGGCTTCTGATGCTACAAGAAAATAAAACAACAGATTATGTTGATGAGGATCTCGTGAAAGAAGAAGTAAAAGAATCGCGCCGTCTTTTTAGTAAAATGGGCTGGCCTGTTATTGATGTAACCCGCCGTTCCATCGAAGAAACATCTGTCGCAATCATAAACATGAAAAATAAATTCGAAGAAGAAAAGGTAACAAAGTCAAAATGACGTTGA
>NZ_CBFIEP010000089.1:0-7216 GCF_965661635.1 Pseudemcibacter sp.
CAAATGCCATACCCTTCGATGCACCAAGTGATCACGTCCATAGTGAAAGTAATATCAAAGGGGTGGTGAAATGGACACCGTCTGCGGAAAAATGTTTTAAATTTTGGTGTAATCAAAATACAGACTGTATTATTTGCATAAGATCATGTCCTTATAATCGTGATTTTTCTAGATTACGTCATCGTCTATGGTTAAAGCTCGCTAAAAGTCCTTTTAAGAAACTGGCATTAAAACTAGATGATCTTTTTATGGATCGCGGTAGATTAAAAACCAGTTGGTGGTGGCGGCCGGAACTTAAAAAACAAGATGAGGCAGAAGCCCCAAAGCGCAAAAAGAAAAATAAGAAATAATCCACACGCCACGACTATAGGTTTATTATCATTTTAAAGCTATCTTGTGTAATGATTTTCACCTATAAAACCCTAAACATATTATGAGACATCCACAATGATTGAAGTCGGTAAATACCATACACTTGAAGTGATCAAGCATCTTGATTTTGGCATAATCCTTAAACATGATGATGAAGAAATATTGCTTCCTACACAATCATTACCACAAGACGAGAAACTTTGGGACATTGGGCAGTTTCTTGAAGTATTTGTCTATCTTGATTCAGAAGATCGCCCTATCGCTACTACCGACATACCATCTGGTACTGTTGGCGATAGCGTTTTGCTTACTGTTGTAGGCCAGAGCGATTTTGGCACATTCATGGATTGGGGATTAACAAAAGATCTTCTTGTAACTTTTAAAGAGCAAAATAAACCTATGAATATGGGACGATCTTATGTGGTACATATCTTTCTCGATAAATCAGATCGCATTGCAGGATCAACTAAGCTCAGTAATTATCTTGACGAATTTAACGATGGGAAATTCGAATTTCGGGAAGAAGTGGACCTCCTGATCGCGGGAAGAAGTGATTTAGGATATAAAGCCGTTATCAATAATTCCCACCTCGGGTTAATTCATCAAAATGAAGTTGTTCGCCCCTTAAAAAGCGGAGACAGATTTAAAGGGTATATCGGAGAATTACGTGAGGACGGCCGGATTAATTTAACTCTACAAAAGCTCGCTTATGAGGTGAGAGAGGAACTCTCTGATGTCATTCTCAAATATATGCAAGATCATGGTGGCATTATAGGATTAACGGATAAAAGTCCACCTGGTGAAATTAATGCGATTTTTCATGTTAGCAAATCAAACTACAAAAAAGCTTTAGGGAAATTATTTAAGGAAGGTAAAATCACCTTCCACGAAAAAAGTGTGCGTTTAATTCAAGAATAAATGATCAATGAACTTAATTGGCTCTCATATGTTCTGGAATTATTCGCTTTTCCAATATTTCGAATAAAATTTCAACGATAATCGCAAGACAGGCTGCCGGAATAGCACCCTGTAAAATTAGATTAGTATCATTTAGCGCGAGCCCTGTAACAATCGGCTCCCCTAGACCGCCCGCTCCAATAAATGCGGCAAGTGTTGCGGTACCAATGCAAATAATCGTTGCCGTTTTAATGCCCGCTAAAATATTCGGCAAGGCTAATGGAAACAACACATTTCTGAGTTGTTGGAACTTCGTCATTCCGATAGCACGAGACACATTTACCAACACCGGATCTATGGTGGTTAACGCTGTAACCGCACTTCTTAATATCGGTAACAGTGAATATAGAAAAAGAGCGGTAATAGCAGGTATTTCACCGATGCCGAAAATTGGGATCATTAACGCAAGCAAAGCTATTGACGGAATTGTTTGTAATAACCCTGTAAAATAAATGACGGACCGCGATAATTTAACCGATCTAAATATTAAGAAGGCAAGCACTAAAGCGACTATACAACCAATTGAAAGGGCGATGATAGTTATTTTTACATGTGTAATAGTGTTTTCAATTAGTTTAGATAAAACGCCATCTTGACTTTCTACTGTTGTATTGGTGTCAATTAATCCTTCGCTTTTTAAAAAAGCATTTGCCACTTCACTAAAGGTTTTTTGGTTTATAACCACTTCAGAATTTAAAAGGCGCATTTTGTCGTCATCTAAACGGCCTTCTAGCTGATTAAGAATCTTCATAGCGTCTTCTGGGAAATCATTGCGAGTTAACGATGCACCAAAATATTTTGGGAAAAAATCAAGATTATCCTGAAGAATAATTAATCCATAGCGCTCTATATCACCGTCCGTTGTGAAAGCGTCTGTCAAATCTATTTCACCTTCATCAATTGCTTTATAAGCCAAGCCATGCTGAATTCCCGTTGGCGCAAATTCAAGGTTATAAGCTACTTTCATAGATGGCCATCCATCATCACGATTGATGAATTCATGACTAAAATTGACCTTCAAATCTGAATGATCTTTCAAATCCGAAATGGTCTTTAAACCTCTTTCAACTGCTAAAGTTTTCTTAATTGCCATTGCATATGAATTATTAAATCCGAAAGGAGAAAATATTTTCATATTTCGCGCATCTAAAATTGCTTGGTAATCTTTTAGATTAGGATTTTCACCAACACTTTCATCGCTTGTAAAAATTGCTTCGGATATGGTGCCCGTATATTCGGGATATAAATCTATTTCACCTTCGGCTAATGCATTATAACAAATCAGTGTCCCGCCAAAGCCGAATTTACGATCTATTTCATAGCCACTATTCTCTAACACTTGGGCCATAATTTCTGCAAGAAGATAGCTTTCTCCGTGCATTTTACTACCGATAACAATTTTTTCGTTCGCAGCAAAAACAGAGCCACTCAATAAAAAAATGGCGGCAAAAAAAAGAAGGAAATATTTAAGTGCCGAAGCGAAGGTGATTTGTCAGACCCTGATTGTTTTTTGATAATCAAGTATTGAACAAATCACCATTGATGTCAAACGACTTACCGCGGTAAAAGATGAACCCCGGCGAGCATACATCTAACCGAACCTCCCGCGAGTTCAATCGTCGGAATTTCAAGCGGTAAAATTTCCGTATTTTTTTCAATAATCGCTTTTTGTTCATCGGTTAATACGTTATGCGCTCTTGCTGAAATCGCTAAAACACGTCTATCACGACTTTGAAGCTCTATGGCATTACCTGCGAAATTGGCTATCTGATCATTACTAAGCGCAATGACTTTACGGCCAGAGCTTTCAAAACGTGCAACGATCTCTTCGCGTCTTTTAGCATCATCAAACAAATCCAATCCAATCATGACGAAATCCGTAGCGATACACATTAAAACATTCGTATGATAAACAGGCGTGCCGCTTTCATCACATGCATCGAATGCCATTGGCTCATAATTAAAATGGGTACAAAATCTTTCTAATGCAACAGGATCAGCACGGTTTGATTTTGTAACATATGCAACGCGATCAATATGATCCAAGACCATTGCACCTGTCCCTTCAAGGAAAAGACCATCAGGTTCAAGGCCTGAATAATCAATAATATCTTGAACGCGATAATTTTCTTTAAGCATTTCAATTACATCATAGCGACGTTCACGACGACGATTTTCTGCAAACATTGGATAAATGGCCACATGCCCACCCGAATGGGTTGAAAACCAATTATTGGGAAATACGGAATCTGGCGTCTCTTTGCTCTCATCTTCAAAAATGTGAACATTTATACCTTTTTTTTCTAATGTCTCGGCAACCTTAGTTGCTTCTGCATAAGCTGATTTTGCGATTTCTTGCTCGCTTAAACCATCACCACTTTTTTGAAAACTATTGTCCTTAGCCGTTTGCCAATTTGGCGAAAAATTATGCGGACGGATCATGATAACCGCAGCTGGTGCTTGTACACTACGCTTTTCCATAACAGTCTCCTTTAATTTTTAGCGGCTCTTAAAACCATACCAAATAAATCACGTGGATCATCGGGATCAGCAAGCATATCAAGGTTTTGATAATGGCCTGTCTCTTCAAGTTTATCGCGAATATAGCGTAATGCTGAAAAGTCCTCGATGGCAAAGCCAACGCTATCAAATAATGTTATTTGTTTTTCATCTGTACGGCCCTCTATTTCGCCTGTCATCACTTGCCATAATTCTTTCACCGGATAATCTTCATCCAATTGTTGGATTTCACCTTCAATGCGTGTTTGTGGTGGATATTCAACGAATATTTCAGAACGCAAAAGAATATCTTTATGAAGTTCAGTTTTACCCGGACAATCGCCACCAATGGCATTGATATGAACACCTGATCCGACCATATTATCGGTTAAAATTGTTGCATATTGCTTATCAGCTGTAACGGTTGTGATAATTTCTGCACCTTCCACAGCCATTTGCTCACTATTACATTTGATAACATTTAAACCACGACCTTCAAGGTTCGCCATGCAGCGGTCAGAAGCGCTCGCATCAATATCGTAAAGACGAACATTTTCAATGCCGCATATTGCTTTAAAGGCGAGTGCTTGGAACTCTGATTGTGCGCCATTACCAATCATGGCCATCGTTTTTGATCCCTTAGGCATCAAATATTTTGCAGCCATTGCTGATGTGGCAGCCGTACGAAGCGCCGTTAAAATTGTCATTTCAGTGAATAAAACCGGGTATCCCGTGTTCACATCTGAAAGAACACCAAAGGCTGTTACAGTTTGCAAACCATCTTGAGTATTTTTTGGATGACCGTTCACATATTTAAAACCATAAACTTCGCCGTCGCTGGTTGGCATTAATTCAATTACACCTTCTTGCGAATGTGAAGCAACGCGCGGCGTTTTATCGAAAAGTTCCCAACGCTTAAAGTCATCTTCTAGATATTCGCAAATACCTAACATCATTTCTTCGACACCAAGTTCTAGAATTATTTTCATCATGTCATCAACACTGACAAAAGGAACCAAATTCAAATCTTTATTCACTGTATTCGTCATAGCAAACTCACTTTAGATTCTGCGTCTTAAAAGACACTAGTTGATTAAAAACATATAATATCAATGCTAAATTTTAGACACAATGTCATTTTTTTATAAAAATTGATGATAAATATATAAATATGACATACATTATTAGTAATATTGTCAATTATTAGGTTTTTACATGAAAAATAGTCGTGATGAAATATCCAAATATTCTTATGATCATTTAGACCGGGAATTAATATCCTTATTACGTAATGATGGAAGAGCCCCCCTTTCAAAACTAGCCGACATATTAAAAGTATCACGTGGGACGGTACAAAATCGATTAGATCGTTTACTCGCATCCGGAACCTTGCATGGCTTCACGGTTAGAGTACGCGAAGATTATGATCAAGATACAATTAGAGCTCATATGATGATTGAAGTAGTTGGAAGATCAACATCGCAAGTCATTCAAAAATTAAGAGGCATGCCTGAACTTCAAGTATTACATACAACCAATGGCGCCTGGGATTTAGTCGCTGAAATCCAAACTTCCAGTTTAAGTGAATTTGATCGTGTTTTAAGAGATGTCAGAATGATCGATGGCGTGTTAAATAGCGAAACAAGCATACTTTTAAGCACGCTTTAAGAGCTTATTGAATTTAGCAGTTCGCTTACATATTCATCTTGTGGATTATTTACGATTTCTTCTGTCATACCACTTTGAATAATTTTACCGTCTTTAATTACAACAATATTATCGGCTAGCTTTATCGCTTCTTCCATGTCATGGGTTACAATAACTATGGCTCTAGCTTCGGCCTTTTGTAATTTTAAAAACTCTTCGTGGATGTATCCTTTTGTGATCGGATCAAGTGCTGAAAAAGGTTCATCAAGAAGCAACAATTCTGGGTTCAGCATCATAGATCGACAAAGGCTCACACGTTGCTGTTGTCCACCAGATAGATTATGCGGAAAGCGATCTACCAATTCTTTCTTCAAATTCACCAGTTCAATTACGTAATGTGCCCTTTGTTCAATTTTATCCTTAGACCACTCATTTAATTTCGCCATAACAGTAATATTTTCATAAACTGTCATATGAGGAAACAATCCGCCTCCCTGCACCGCATATCCCATTTTTTTTCTTAAATCGGTGATGTTTTCATAATCAACTTTTTCATTAAAAACTTCAACATGACCATTCGACGGTTTCGTTAATCCATTCACCAATTGCAGTAGCGTTGTTTTCCCGCTACCGCTTTCGCCAACAAGAGCCGTGGTTTCATTATCAGAAATTTGTAGATTAATATTTTTTAATACGGTCACATCACCATATTTTTTGGAAATATTCTGAAATTCAATCGCGTATTTTAAAGAGATAAAATCACCTCATTTTAAAAAGTTAATATAAATGTGGCACCGCCACCTACGGTTTTTGTTAAGCTCACGGTTCCACCATGTGCAATCATCACTTGTCTCGTCAGTGCAAGCCCTACGCCTGATCCTTCTCTTTTCGTTGTATAAAAAGGAACAAATATTTTTTCAGCCAAATCTGACTCTATTCCGGGGCCATTATCATAAACTTCTATAATGATGCGCCCACGTTTGTTAATTTTTGCTGATAGTCCAACTTTCGCATTTTCAGTATTTTCCAACGCTTCAGCTGCATTTTTCATCAAGTTAATTAGCATCTGCTCTAGCATTTCTGGGTCTGCAGAAACCTCAAGTCCATCTGTTGAAACATTCATTTCCAACTCAATGTTCTTAGTTTCCCAATCAATGGTCGCAACTTTAACGACATCTTCAAATATTTTTCTAACGACCAACTGTTCTTTTTCAGGAGGCGGCAACCGAGTTAAACGACGATAACTTTGCACAAAATGCATTAAGCTGTCCGAGCGACGAGCAACGGTATCTACGGCATCACGCACATCCGTTAACTCATCAACAAGTTCTTGCTGACCTTTTACTTTTTCTATGGCATCATCCACCAAATCCGTTGATGTTTTAGCAAGCGAAGATACGGGAGTTATACTATTCATAATTTCATGAGTTAAGACGCGCACCAAGTCCTGCCATGCTTGAAGTTGAGCAACATCGAGTTCGCTTTGGATATCCTGCAATGATATGAGCTTTTCAATTTTACCAGCTGAAATTATCTGCGTAGAAGCGATCGTTAACTTCTGTTCAACGTCATCAATTTTAAAGGTTATCAAATGACGTTCACCTGGCGCTAATGTCAAAACTTTCTTTCTAAACTCGTCACCAAACTGCGCGAGATCCGCAATGCGTGTCACGTGTGTCGAGCCAAACAAGCGCCGCGCCGCATTGTTATGAATTGATATGGTTCCATCCCCATTTAATGA
>NZ_CBFIEP010000090.1:0-1890 GCF_965661635.1 Pseudemcibacter sp.
GACCGTATTGAAGAATGTTATAAAACACGTCAGCCAATATTGGTCGGTACGGTCAGTATTGAAAAGTCAGAATATCTTGCGGATATGCTTAAGAAACGCAAAGTAAAGCATAACGTTTTGAATGCAAAATTCCATGAAGAAGAAGCATACATCGTCAGTCAAGCCGGTCGAGAAGGTGCCGTGACAATCGCAACCAATATGGCCGGTCGAGGAACCGATATTCAGCTTGGCGGCAATGTTGATATGAGGATTGAGCGTGAAATCACGGAAGAAGATGAGAAAAAACGACAAAAGCATATCGAGAAAATTGAAGCTGAAATAGACGAAGAAAAAAAGCGTGTCATTGAACTAGGTGGTTTATTCGTATTGGGCACAGAACGCCACGAAAGCCGAAGAATTGATAATCAGCTTCGCGGCCGTGCCGGTCGTCAAGGTGATCCGGGGTATTCACAGTTTTATTTAAGTATGGAAGACGATCTTATGCGCATCTTTGGTGGTGAGCGCATGGACGGGTGGATGCAAAAACTAGGCTTCGAAGAAGGGGAATCGCTTAAGCACCCTTGGCTTAATCGTGCCGTTGAAAAATCTCAAGAAAAAGTTGAAACGCGAAATTACGACATCCGGAAAAATCTTCTTAAATTCGATAACGTCATGAACGACCAGCGTAAAGCAATCTATGAGCAGCGCCGAGAGGTCATGAATGAAGAGAATTTGGAAGAAACCATTGCCGATATGAGAGAACATTTAATCGAAGATTTGATCAACAACCATATCCCACCGCGCAGCTATCCAGATGACTGGGATACAAAAGGGTTATCCATAGAATCAAAACGTATATTTACAACTGATTTTGGTTTAGATGAATGGGCAAAAGAAGAAGGAATAGAAAACGAAACATTTCATGACCGATACTTAGATGCCGCCGATCGTTTTATGGCATCACGTTCAGCTGATATCGGGCCCGATATAATGCGTCAATTAGAGCGCTCAATTTTGCTTCAATCAATTGATAGTCATTGGAAAGAACATCTTGCGCAACTGGACCATCTGCGTCAAGTTATCCAGCTGCGTGCTTATGGTCAGCGTAATCCACTCGATGAATATAAGACAGAATCATTTTCAATGTTCGAAAACATGCTTTCTACAACGCGCGATAATGTGGCCATGCTACTCGCCCATGTAGAATTAAGACGTGAAGACGACATTCCAGACCTTGCTGAGCCAGACCGTGGAAGCATGAGCGAAAACCACGCATCAAATGCACCCGCAAACACGGCAGATATAAAGGCATGGAAAAACACGCCTCGAAATGCCGATTGCCCGTGCGGCAGCGGTAAAAAGTATAAACATTGCCATGGTCAGGTTATGCCTAAAGTCGGCCGCAATGATGCTTGTCCTTGTGGAAGCGGAAAGAAATATAAGCACTGCCACGGTGCTTTATAAATTAATAAAATGAGCAAATAAAAAAGCGCTGAAGAATATTCAGCGCTTTTTCTTATTACTGCTGTGCTTTTTTATAAAGCAACATCACCCATATTAAGAAACTTTTCATTTCTTAATTCTTTAATTTTATCAGCACCCATGGCTAAAAGTTCCATCAAAGCATTATCTAAAGATTTCTCAACCGCCTTCATTGTTTTTTCATGATCCCGATGAGCACCGCCAATTGGCTCTGCGATGACTTCATCGACAACTTCGAGCTTATGTAAATCCTGAGCCGTAATTTTTAAGGCGTTTGCTGCATCTTCTGCTTTTTCATTGGTGCGCCACAAAATTGATGCGCAGCCTTCTGGTGAAATCACACTATAAACTGCATGTTCCATCATCAAAACCTTATTACCGACAGCAAGCGCCACCGCTCCGCCAGAACCTCCTTCACCAATAATAACA
>NZ_CBFIEP010000091.1:0-27260 GCF_965661635.1 Pseudemcibacter sp.
GGATATTGTCATGAATCAACATTGCATGGATATCTTCCTGCGCGAACCAACCTGTTTGTGTTGGCTGGGATTTTAATATTAAATCATTACGCACAAAAAGAAACCCAACCCCCGCTGTAGAAAGTAGATATTTTAAAGAACCCCCAACAATAAAATCAACGTCCCATTCTTTCGCATCTATGGGAACTGCACCCACACCCTGATAAGCATCAACCAGTATCATAGCACCATTTTTACGGGCCACATCACGAATAGCAGGAATATCAGCGAGCGCACCATTTCGGTAGCAAACCAGCGGCACCGCGACAAGCAAAGTATTTTCATCAACAATCTTTTCAAGATCATCAAGGTCAATCATCCCATCAGTTTCTTTCACATGCACCACTTCTGCGCCATGTTTTTTTAAAGCATGCCATGCGTGAGCTTCTGTTGGGAACGCAAGATCAGTTGTTACTATTTTTTTCCGTTTGCCCGTTAAATTAAGACTACTTGATATTGCACTTAATGATGCTGAGGCTGACGTCGTGACAGCAATTTCATCGGTATTCGCATTTAAGAGTTCCGCAAATAACGCGCGTACGCGCTCAAGGCGATCACACCATTCAATCCAATCAGCACCAACTTCATGGCGGTCTTTTAAATATTTTAAGAAAGCAGCTTCAACTTCAACGGATAGTGCCGCATAAGAACAACTATTTATATAAACTGTATTTTTAAAAATCGGGAAATGTTCCCGGTAGGCATTCATGCTTTTCATATAATATCCTAGTAATTAATCGCCGGGCTTCCAGACGGATAAAAAACCCCCATCAGAAGCATACCGTCTTCGTCTGTGCATTCAAGCGAATGACCTTGCCTATGCGGTAAAAAGAGAACATCGCCCGTTTTCACATCGGCGACTTTTGTACCAGTCCACATTTTGCCTTCGCCCGTCAAAATCACAATGGCCTCTTCATATAAATGTCTATGCATCGCGGCTCGTGATTTGGGCACCTGACCAATAAATTGTGTTACTTCATTTGAGTCCACTTTTTTATCCACCAGTTCCTGATAAAACCGATTGGCCATTACATTCGCCGTTGCCATATCAAACGCGACATATCTTTCAGGATAATCATTTTGAAAAACCGAATTATTCTCATCAGTAACAGTAAGATCGGTAAGCAATGGGCATGCTGTCGCATAAATAACCATGTCTTCTTTTGTGATAACACGAAACTTTTCACCGGGACGAACATAAATTCCTGCTTCTTTATTCACATCAAATTCGCAACCAGCAATGTCAATTTTACCTGATCCAGAAACGAAATAAAGCACCGTATCAACATTCTCATATTCAAGCCAAGAGGTGGTACCTGTAGATACATGCAACCGATGAAGACTTAATTTCGTCGCATCATCTTCTTTGGCAATAACGGGCTGATATCTTAAATTTCCAACGACCGTATCATTCTCATTATTGGGCGTCATAACATATGCACCTCCCTCAAGAAGGGCCTTACCATTTTGATCTTGCTCAATTGAAATCGAGCCTTTCATACTTTCCACTTCTTCAGGCGTGGCTTCAGCATATACATCTTCTAAGTTATTATGCGCGCCATCACAATACGGTCCAGAATTGGTCGCTTTACAGGCACATAATAAAACATCCTCCGTTTTCTCAGCTTTAAAGACCAAAGGTCGGTGCTCAGTTCCCTTGTGCGCACCATCACAAAAAGGCTGTGATTTACTTAGCTTACAGGTACACCATGCATATTTTTTTCCCTCTTCTAAGCTAACCAGACAGGGTTTGTTTTCAACGACATAATCAACAGGGTTATCCGACATTTTATTCACTTTCTTTTGCTCGCTTCACCAAAAGGGACGAAGGCTTCCACCACCTATCACCATATTGCACCGCAAATTCATTAATTCTATCTACCACATATTTTAAACCAAGATGTTCGGCATAATGCATTGGGCCGCCTTTATATCGTGGAAATCCGAATGCAAAGGCATAAACAACATCAATATCACTCGCACTAAGAGCAATTTCCTCTTCTAGGATTTTATACCCTTCATTTATGAGCGCCAATATACAACGCTCTTCAATTTCCTTCGTTGTCTTTCTGCATCTTGAAATTCCAAAATCATGAGCCATTTTTTCTGCAATCTTGTCAATCTCAGGGTTATGCTTTTTTTCCTTACCTTCATAAAGATAAAAACCTGCGCCAGTTTTCTGTCCTTTATGACCTTTTTCAACAAGCTCTGCATGAATACTAAACGCACGCTCATCATAGGAACCATTTGGCAATTTAGCGCGCGCCATCACACCTATATCAATGCCCGCCATATCAAGCATTGTGAACATGCCCATCGGCATTCCGAAATCAAACATGGTTTGATCAACTTGCTCGACAGTCGCGCCTTCTAACAATAATAGCCCTGCTTCCCGACCATAACAAGAAGACATACGGTTCGCGATAAAACCATAACAAACCCCAGAGAGAACCGGGGTTTTGCGAATATTTTTCGCTAGCTGAAATGCCGTTGCGATTACCTCGTTCGAAGTATCATCAGTTTTAACAATTTCAAGTAGCGGCATAATATGTGCGGGGCTAAAGAAATGAAGGCCCAAAATATCGGATTTTCTTGTTGTGACATTGGCCATTTCATTGATATCTAAAAATGATGTATTGGTTGCGATAATTGCTCCTTCTTTGGCAATATTATCAAGCTTTCGAAAAACCTCTTTCTTTACATTTAAGTCTTCGAATACGGCTTCTATAATTAGATCTGAATTGGATAAACCATCATAATCAGTAATCAAATTTAATTGATTTATAGCAGTTTGCATTTGTTCTTCAGAAATACGGCCTTTATTGACCATAGATTGGTATATGTTTCTGATCTTTTCGCCTGCTGCAGCAACAGCCTCGTTTGATATTTCCAACAACGAAACCGCCATCCCAGCACTTAAAAAATTGATGGCAATGCCGCATCCCATTATGCCACCGCCGATAACTCCAACATGGTTTATTTTTCTAATAGGTGTCGTTTTATCAATTCCGTCAACTTTTGTCGCCGCACGTTCCGCAAAAAATAAATGACGTTGCGCCTTTGAATGTGAAGATGAAACAAGCTCCATAAATTTTTCACGTTCAAAAACTATACCTTCTTCGAATGGTAATTCCATGGATGCTTTTAATGCGTCAAGTGCAGCGAATGGCGCGAGAAACCCTCTAGACCGTCGAGCTATTTTATTTTGGAAATTCTCTACTTCTTCAGTTGACCCATCCACCTTTAAATCACGTATTCGTCTAACGTCTGCACCTTTTGCGAATGAAATGGCATCTTCTAATAAATTATGCTCGCTTACCTTTTCAGAAATTCCAAGCTTCTTTGCTTTTTCTGCATTAATGGGTTTACCACTTGTAATCATTTGGAGTGCGTGGGCTAAACCAATTAATCTTGGTAAGCGCTGCGTACCGCCTGCACCCGGAATAAGCCCGAGGTTTACTTCAGGTAGACCTACTTTGGCATTAACATCCATCACGCGGTGATGACAACAGAGTGCGAGTTCAAAACCTCCGCCCAAAGCGGTGCCATTAATGGCAGCTATTAGAGGTTTCTCAAATTCATCCATTTGTTCCATCAAATCGGGCAGGGTGGGACTTAGTGGCGGCTTTCCAAATTCTTTAATATCAGCGCCAGCACAAAAAGTTCGACCCGCACAAATGATAACCGCTGCAATAATTTTTGTATTATTATTAATACCCTCTAATGCATTTGATAGTTCACTTCGAAGGGCATGTGATAAAGCATTGACCGGCGGGTTATCAATTGTGATAACGGCTATATCGTTTTTAATATCTGTGAAAACAACGGTCACCAAATTTATCCCTCGACTAAGTAGTCCTGCATGCACTCTTTCACATGATCCGGAAGAGGGTGGCTTTTCATGATATTCCCTTTACCCTTGATATAAACCAGCTTCACGTCAGCGGTGAGAATTTCTTTTTCTTCCACCTTTGCATCAATCAAAACGGAAAATGACGCACGACCGATTTTAGTCACCACAAGCGACCAGACCACATAATCCTCTAATTCAGCAGGGTTTTTAAAGTTCACATTCAAATTAACCGTTGGAACGCCATAATCCGTTTCAACAATCATTTCTTTATAAGAAAAATTCACAACGTCAGCAAAAAAGTCCTCGACGATGTCGTTAATCATCTCAACTAGGCGAGGGTAATATGTAATCCCTGCTGCATCAGTTTGTCCAAAACGTATTTTTCTAGTGACTTCAAATTTTACCATTTCCCTAATTCCTATTAGCTTATTTTAATTATGTCTGCTTGGTTTAGACTTTTGCTGCCACTCAAGCTGTTGCAATCTTGCTTTCTCTTTTAAGCTATAGGCTTGTTGTTTGCCAGAAAGATATTGTTTTTCCCAATCGTTTTCATCTAGTTCTACGCCGTACCATGCGGCCGCTTCACGCATGAAGAAAGGATTCCATAAATGTGGTCGCCCAATTGCAACCAAATCTGCGCGCCTTGTATGCAAAATTGTATTAACTTGTGCGGGTTCAGTAATATTACCAACAGCCATAGTAGCGACACGAGGTACATTTCGTATGGCTTCCGCGAACCCAAGTTGAAACATGCGGCCATATACTGGTTTTTGATCGGGTACCGTTTGCCCTGCAGACACATCGATTAAATCAACTCCCGCATCTCTAAAGGCATTAGCAATGGCAAATGTGTCTTCTTCTGTTATGCCTCCTTCGATCCAATCGGTCGCTGAAATTCTTACTGACATTGGTTTTGATTTTGGCCATACTTCTCGCATGGCTTTGAATACTTCTAGCGGAAAACGCATACGGTTTTCTATACTTCCCCCGTAATCATCAGTTCTTATATTTGTAAGCGGGGAAAGAAATGAGGCTAATAAATATCCATGGGCCGCATGCATTTCAATCATATCAAATCCGGCTCGATCCGCCCTAATTGTGGCCTGTTTAAAGTCATGAATTACTTTATCCATGTCAGCACGGTTCATTTCTTTCGGTGTTTGCGAAATACCGTCAAAATAAGGGATATCTGATGCAGACATAATTGGCCAATTTTGACCTGGTTCAGCAATTGGGTGATCCATTTTATGCCATCCAAGTTGGGTAGACCCTTTGCGACCCGAATGCCCTAATTGCATACAAATTTTTGTTTCCGTATTTTCATGAACAAAATCGACGATGCGTTTCCAGTCTTTTTCTTGCTTATCCGTCCAAATTCCAGGACACCCGCGTGTAATTCGAGCCTCAGGTGAGGGGCATGTCATTTCCACATACATCAAGGCCATTCCACCACGAGCAGCACCGCCATAATGTACCAAATGCCAATCGGTTAAGTTTCCATCTTCGTCCGCAGAATATTGTGCCATTGGTGACATTACGACACGATTTCTAAGTTCTAATGGTCCTAATTTATATTTCGTGAACATTGGTGTAGGGCGGCTTTGACGATAATCATAACCGCTTTCTTGGTAATATCGCTCGTACCAAGCATCATCGATTTTCTTAACAAAATCAGGGTCTCGCAATATTAAATTATTATAAGTCACGGATTTTGACCGGCACATAACAACAGCCGCAAACTGCATTAAATCCATATCCCAAGAGCGGTCCATATGTTCAAACCACGCCAAAGAAACATCCGCATTATGTTGTAAAATTTGAACGGGTGTTTCACGTTCCTCGACATATTTTTCAAAAGCTTTCTCAACGGAACTTTCACCAAATTCTAACACCGCATCTGATAATGATATTGCACATTCCATTGCAAGCTTAGTACCTGAACCAATAGAAAAATGTGCAGATGCTTTCGCATCACCAAGTATTGCGATATTCTTGTGGTGCCAATTATTACAATAAATTCTTGGAAATTGCCGCCACATTGAACGATTAATTATTAAATTGTGCCCTTCTAGTTCTTCTGCAAAAATTTCTTCTAATTTATCCGCAGACCCTTGTTCGTCGAATTCTTCAAATGGCCATTTTTGCCAACAGTCCTCGGACATTTCAAACACCCATGTCGACATGCCTTCTTCATATTGATAGGTGTGTGCACATATTGGGCCGTATTTACTATCTTTGAAAAAGTAGGTGAAATCTTCTACTTTTCTGGTTGAGCCCATCCAAGTGAACCGATTACTTTTTTGGGTGATGGTAGGATTGAAAAATTGACTGTATTGCTCTCTAATGGCCGAACCGATACCGTCACTGGCCAATATTATATCGGAAGTAGCGAATTCCGTTTCCAAATTTTCTATCTCTATTTTTTTCCCAAAATTAAGTTTTACGCCAAGTGTTTCGCATCGGTTATGCAAAACTTTGAGTAAATTTAATCTTGAACATCCCGCAAAACCATTACCACCGCACCTGACTTCCTCACCTTTATATCGAATGATAATGTCATCCCAATAGGCAAATTCATCACGAATTAAATCATATGATTCTGGATCACGACTTAAAAATTCGTCCAAAGTATCATCAGAAAAAACAACGCCAAACCCAAAAGTGTCATCCGGTCGGTTTTGTTCAAAAACTTCAATTTCCCATTCTGGTTTTGCCTTTTTAGTCAAAAGGGCAAAGTAAAGTCCACCTGGCCCACCTCCTATAATTGATATTTTCATCTAACAAACCTCCATATTTCATATGTTAAAACTAACGAAATTTATCTTATATGTAAACTATTATTGCCCTCTTGCGGTTTTTAACTAGCGCGATATAGTGATTTTTAAGGGAGCATCATAAAAATGTCAGAAACGAAATATTCAAAGCGCCAACGGGAAAGCTTA
This sequence comes from Pseudemcibacter sp., assembly GCF_965661635.1. Taxonomy (NCBI): domain Bacteria; kingdom Pseudomonadati; phylum Pseudomonadota; class Alphaproteobacteria; order Emcibacterales; family Emcibacteraceae; genus Pseudemcibacter; species Pseudemcibacter sp. The sequence continues at coordinate 6,835 of NZ_CBFIEP010000091.1, forward strand.
AAACTTTGGATCGAATTATTAAGGTATTCTAATAAGCTTGAACAAATTATTGATGATAAACTGAGGCAAAATTACAAACAAAACATTTCTCGTTTTGATGTTCTTTCTCAACTTGAACGTGAAAAGAAAACTGGATTAACCGTTGGCGATCTAGCGTCAAGACTAATTGCTTCTAAGGGTAATATTACCGGGCTTATTGACCGCATGCAGGAAGATGAATTGATTTTAAAAACTTCAAGAAAAGATGACCGAAGAAGTTTTATTATTTCAATTATGGACAAAGGCTTAGAACTTTTTAATGAAATGGCTGAAAACAATGCTAAATGGGTTGAAGATGCCCTTAGTGCCATTGATATTGATAGTATGAGCGATTTTACGAAATTTTTAAATCAAGTGCGTCAAAATTTAGACTTGGATTAATTTTTCAAATCTTTACGAAGCAATTTCCCTGTAGCAGACTTTGGTAAGGCGTCAATATATTCGATGGCTCTTGGATATTTATAAGGCGCGACACTCGCTTTCACATAATTCTGTATATCATTTGTTAGATGATCACTAGGCTTGATGTCATTTCTCAAAACAATAAACCCCTTTACGATCATTCCTCTCTCATCATCAGGTATTCCAATGACTGCGCATTCTTCAACGGCTTTATGGGTTAAAATCGCCTGCTCAACTTCCGGTGCAGCGATATTATATCCCGCTGATATAATAATATCATCGCCGCGGGCCACAAACCAAAAATAACCCTCTTCATCACGCTTAAAAATATCACCCGTAACATTCCAGCCATTTTCTACATAACTCTCTTGACGGTCACCATTTAAATATCGACAGCCTGTCGGCCCCTTGACGACAAGTCTTCCTGCTTCGCCATCTGGAAGTGAATTCCCGTCTTCGTCCCAAATATCGGAGAGGTAACCCGGCACCACTTTGCCCGTTGACCCCGGTTTTATGTCATCACCTGATGCGGATATGAACACGTGGATCATTTCAGTTGCACCGATGCCGTCAATAAGACGGATACCCGTTTCATGAAAAAAATCATCCGATACCGCAAGAGGTAAATTCTCACCAGCAGAAACGCACGTTTTTAAAGAGGAAATATCCCTTGTTTTCGTCATACCCGTTAAAACTTTATAAGCCGTTGGCGCGGTAAACAGCGTGGTGACTTTATGATGTTCTATTTGATTTAATAAAACTTCGGGACCACCGCCATCAAAATAAACGACTGAAGCCCCAGCACGAGCCGGAAAAACAAGAAGCCCACCAAGACCAAAAGTAAATGCCAGCGGAGGCGAACCACAAACAACATCATTCGGCGTTAGTTTTAATATATATTTTGCAAAACTATCCGCCATAGCAAGTATATCACGGTGAAAATGTACGGTCGCTTTTGGAAGTCCCGTAGTCCCTGAGGTAAATGCGAGCAAGGCCACATCATCCGATGCTGTTTGCACCGCGTCAAAATGACCTGACAATTTTTCACACTTTTCCTTTATATCTGAAAAAGTAATTACATGATCTGCTTTTCCTATTGTGCTTTTAACAAGATCAATCGGCAAATCATTTTCAATTATTATTATTTCAGGTTCTGAAACGCCGATAATTGCATTAAGTTCCTTCTGACGGAGCATCGTCATCGTTGTCACAACAACACCGCCCGCCTTAAGTACCCCATACCAGAGAGCGGCAAGCATCGGCGTGTTATTGCCACGAAGAAGAACTCGGTTCCCTGGAATTAATCCATAAAGCTTGGTGAGGGCTTCAGCAACATTATTTGATTTGCGATCAAGATCATCATATGTCCATAAAATCTCCCCCATACGAATTGCAGGACGATCAGAAAATCCATTTTTTAATAATACCTCCGCAGCATTTAACACATCCGGATATTCAGGAACGTCATCACCAAAAATAAACTCCGGCCATGTTTCTTTAGTCGGCAATCTATCCTTTGCAAATGTATCAATGTGGGCTGTCGTTGTCATTAATCGCTTAAATTCTCTCTCATTTTGATCAAAATATTTGTAAAGTTTATCGCGTCTTGATCACTGATACCATCAAAAGCTTTCTGATAAATTTTGGATGCAAGAACTTTTAATTCTTGTAAAATATCTTTTCCCTTATTAGTGATAAAAACCTCAATAACCCTATTATCATCCGGAAATGGTTTTCTATCAATCAAACCATCATTTTCCATACGAATTAGAATACGTGTAATCGTTGAAAACTTCGTCACCGAACGCCTTGATAGATCGCCGACCGTACTTGGGTTTTTATCACCAAGTAACATCAACACCCGCCAACTGGGTTGATCCATATTATATTGTTTTAAGCTATCCGTCATAGCCTCAATATATGTGGCTGATGTTCTGTTTAAATTATAAAGCGGGTAATCATCTAATCGGAAATTAGGATGATCCGGCCCATGTAAACTCACCTTTTTCAGCATCACTTCCGGTTAATCCTGTTAATTGATAATTATTGAGTACTTGATTAAATTCTGTGCCTTTTTCACTCAGCAAAGCAGCATCACATAATTCTGTAATCACCGCCGCATTCAAAGTTTTTTCTTGCTCTATACTTGCCATAATACGCGAAAAACGATTGATACCACGTGCATGTGTTTCACCATATCCTTTAATTAGGCGGGGACATTTGGCAATTTCGTGCGCCAACGATAAATCGTTATCTGCATGTGTTTTTATTAAGTCTAGCCAAGCATTAATTCGTTTATGTTCTTCTTTAAACCGTAATGAGAAACGACGAAACCATCTCAAATTGGCAACAAACCTTAATAACAAATAGCCAAATATCGTTTTAGGTCGAATAATCCGCCCCTTATTAAAGAATGGGTTTAGAATAGCCTTCCAAAATCCAGATTTTCTCATTCCTTTACCAACGAGCGCTGGCAACGTATCGCAAAATTCTTCATATCGTGGGTGAAAATAATCATGTCCATACCAAATTTGACCGCTTTGAGCCCTTACTTCTGCGGCGATTTGATCAGAACGTTCGGCCCGCGTTTTAAGATCTGCCACTCTTATTACATCTTCAAAACACATCCATAATGCCATATGGCGTGCTGTTTCAGATAGAAGTTCAGGTTCATTTATGCCACTTAGTTTTTCCAAATAGTCATAGGCATAATCCGCATCTTGATAATCTACCAATTTATGGACACCATATGTGATAATTGGCTGCGCTTCTTCCGGAAATTGGCCGATATTATCTAGGCTAGTCGGTAGTTGAGTATGCATTTGAGTACAAGTTTTATTCTCTGCGCCATTTGCCGCTGTAAACCCAAGGTCAAATCCGTTTAAATTGGTTTCTACTGCACGGCCGGACTTACGAATAGTTTCTTCATAAGCGTCACGTGGAAATGGTAAAGCGCCAGAACCCGCCAAAGCACCAAATAACACACTTGAAATTACGCTCGAGGATTTAAGCACCATTTTATCCATGTCAAAAAGGATTAAGTTTTTTGCCGCCTTTTTAAGAGAAGACCTTACCTCATCACCATTTAAACGCCCATCCCCCATGGTTTCTTTTTCACCAATGGCATAAATTCTATGATCCGACGCAATTAATGTTGTCTTTTCAGGCGTCACAATGCCGCGGTTTACGGCACGCCCTGCTTCCATCAATTCAGCGGCGATTACCACGTCCACATCTCCTGAAACGGGCATTAAGGATAAAACAGGGTCTTGTTCGTTAATTTCGGCTTCAGGATATAGTTCAATGGCGTAAATGGTTGTACCCGTTCGTTGAGCCACGCCAGCAATCGCTGTATATTGTGCACGGTAACCGCAGCTTTCAGCAATTTCAACGATCCAGTTACTTAAGACGCCACCTCCTTGTCCGCCTAGCGCTGCGACGGCGATTGATATACGCTTTTCGCTCATAATAACCCCGCTCTCTTAAAACGGGCGTGGCGTTTTTTCTCAACACCTGCCTGCATCCAGCCGATAAAACCATTGCGGATAGAGCTTTTCATTTTATCCCATAAAGAGGGATTATAAAGAAGCGAAACGCGAGAAAATGAAGGACAAAGAACGGCAGCATGTGCCACTTCCCCACAATGCCCACAACCAACACAGCTATTATCGACATAGGCAACTGGATCCGTTTTTAAGGGATCCGGGTTTTCTTTTAAAGTTAGCGATGGACAGCCAGACATGCGAATACAGCTGTGATCCCCGGTACACGTTTCACTATCCACATAAAAACGGTCACGGATCATCCGTTTTCCGGCTTTTATTTTCTTATTAAAAATCGGTTTTTCGCGACGCTGACGATTTAACATACATTCGCCTTGAGCAACAATAACCTTCGGTCCACGCACTTTCGTGGTCATGGCCTCAAGCAATGTTTTATGCATTTCTACAAGATCATAAGTTCTCACTGTTTTAACCCAATTGACCCCAACTCCTTTTACTGCATCTGCGATAGAATGCTGGGTACTGCGTTTATCATGTTCCCCTTTAGACGATAATAAATCTTGTCCACCTGTCGCCGCGGAATAATTATTATCAACAATCATCAAAACATTATCCGTTTGATTAAAAACGGCATTGCCAACACCACTGGTCAGTCCATTATGCCAAAACCCGCCGTCTCCCATTATCGATAACGTTCTTTGTTTTGCGTCCTTGTTAAAGGCAGAGGCTCCTGCCCAACCTAGACCATATCCCATTGTTGTGTTGCCGATATTAAAAGGCGGTAAGATAGAAAATAAATGACATCCTATATCTGCGCTCACATGAAAAGATCCGATATCTTTTTCAACAAGTTGAATGGCCGTGAACATTGGCCTTTCTGGACAGCCTGTGCAAAAACCTGCTGGTCTTTGGGGAACATCGATCGTTTCTATTATCGAATTTGGCTTATCAACGTCATTAAGTACGCCATATTCAGTACCAAATTTTTCTAGACCGTTTTTGATAACATCACTGGTATATTCACCAATATCTGAGATCATATCCTTGCCATGCAGCATAACCTTAGATTTTGCTTTTCTGAGAATACTATTTAATTCATGTTCAATATATTCAGGGTGACCTTCTTCAACGAGAAGCAAGGACTTTTTCTCCTGCACAAATGAAAGAATTTCATCATCAATAACCGGATAGGTCACGTTCATGACATAAATTGGGATATCCGTATTACCAAATTCGTCACTAAGGTCCAATAATTCCAATGCACGAATTAGATTATTATAAAGACCCCCTTGAACGATAATACCTATGTCTTTTTGATTACCCCCTAATATTTCATTCAATTTATTTTCTTTAATAAATTCAACGGCCGCAGGCCACCTTTTCTTTAATTTTTCATGTTCATGCAAGTAATTGGCTGGTGGAAGAACAATACGTGAAGTATCCCTATTTGGGTTTTCCATCGCATCCTGAAGCGTAAAATCAGGCACCTTATTATCTTTTGCCGTAAAGCGACCATAAACATGGCAGGCGCGAATTCTAAGCTCTAACATAACCGGTGTATTTGAGGCTTCAGACAATTGAAACCCGGTTTCAACCGCATTTACAATTGATGTTAAATTTGGCCGAGGGTCTAAAAGCCACATTTGTGATTTCATCGCAAAGGCATGGCTGCGTTCCTGCATTATCGATGAACCTTCACCATAATCTTCGCCAACAATTACAAGCGCGCCACCTGTCACACCGCCAGATGATACGTTAGCGAGCGCATCACTAGCGACATTTGTACCAACCGTCGATTTCCAAGTTACGGCGCCCCTTAAGGGATAATTTATAGACGCAGCAAGCATCGCGGCGGCCGTCGCTTCAGATGCTGATGTTTCAAAATGAACATTTAATTCATTCATAATATCTTCTGCATCTGCGAGCACGTCCATTAAATGAGAAATTGGCGAACCTTGATAGCCGCCCACATAAGAAACCCCAGACTGTAGCAAGGCTTTGGTGACAGCCAGGATACCTTCACCGCGGAAGTCATCTCCTTCACCAAGTCTAAGTTTCTCAACTTCTTTTTTAAAAGATCTTTCAGCCATTAGTCGCTGCCATAAATCAAGATTATTTCGCCTTTAAAGCAAGAACGCGGAGCGGACTTCCAGAACCGTTTTCAATTTTTAAAGGGGGTACAATTAATATAGATCCAGTGGCCGGCAACTTATCCAAATTCATTAAGCTAGCAAGGCCATATTTATTTGCGCCATGCATTAATGAATGGGCAGGAAATGGTGTTTCAAACATCGCGGCCTGTCCCGCATCTGTACCCACGGTTTCAACACCCCAGCCCATTACGCCTTTTTCAATAATGTAATTAATACAGCAAGCAGTAGGCCCTGGAGAATGTGGTCCGGTATCGTCGGCATTTAAAAAATTATCGCGGCCCATTAAGGCCAACCAATCCGTACGCATTAGAACCCAAGAGCCCGCTTTAATTTCACCATTTTCAGCTTCCCATGCCTTTACACCATCAGCCGTTAATAGATAATCAGGATCGGCAGCCGTTTCAGCTGAACAATCAATAACGCATGCGGGCCCAACAAGATTTTGAGCCGGAATGGTGTCGGTTCCACCGTCAGGATAGTCCTTACCGCTCACCCAGTGAATAGGGGCATCAAAATGTGTTCCCGTATGTTCACCCATTGTCATCGTATTCCAATACCAAGCAGGGCCATCTTTGTCATATTTAGAAATTTGTTCCATGGAAAAAGGTGCAGAATTTTTTGCGATTTCCTCTGGTAAATGGATAATTGGAGTATCAGGTCCTAAGACTTGTGTTAAATCGATAACTTCTACATCACCACTTAAAAGCCGTACGGCCAGCTCATTCATTAAATTACTCATGGAGTTTCTCCCTAAATTTTATTTCTTCAACTACTATAATCTCGAATCATTTGATTATGCAAATAATATCATAATTGAGCTTGAAAATTAATTTACTTGCCACTTGGACCAACTCTTTTTACTTTACATGTAATTAAAAGTTAGGGAAGTGATGTCACTAGAAAGAAAACATGCGGTAGTTACAGGCGGCGGAACCGGAATTGGTTTAGCGATTGCCAATGCACTTATAAATGAAGGCGCTATCGTTACTATTATGGGACGTGATCTTAAGAGATTACAGAAAATAGCAGAGCATAACCCTCAAATGCATGCAGTTTCAGTTGATATTACCGATGAAAATAGTGTTTTAGAAGCGATAAACTCTGCCAGATTAACCGCCCCTATCGATATGCTCGTAAACAATGCCGGAGACGCGGATAGCGGTCCATTTCAAAATATGGATTTAAAACGATGGCAATATATGATTGCCTTAAATTTAACCGGAACTTTTTTAATGACGCATGCCGTCATTCAAGAAATGCTGGAAAATAAACAAGGCAATATCATCAATATTGCAAGCACTGCAGGTGTTATCGGTTATGCATATACAACATCATATTGCGCCGCCAAACATGGTGTTGTTGGTTTAACAAAATCGCTCGCCAAAGAAATGAAGGCTCATAATATTTTTATCAATGCCATTTGCCCTGGATATGCCAACACTGACTTAGTGATGGATGCAGTTAAAAAAATCATGGCCGCAAAAGGAAAAACTAAACAAGAAGCAATTGCAGGGCTACTTGAACCTAGTGGACAAGAAAGATTGATCGAACCAAATGAAATTGCAGAAGTCGCCATAGAATTATGTCATAATAATCAAAATGGTGAATGTATTATTATTGATGGAAAAAATAAGGAATAACGAATGAATCCCGAAACTTTCGAACCCGAACATTTCATCTGGCAATATGAAAATGGTATTGCAACCCTTAGGCTTAATCGACCTGAGCGGAAAAACCCGTTAACATTCGAAAGTTACGCTGAGCTTCGTGATACTTTTCGTGAGCTTGTTTATCAAAAAGACGTAAAAGTCGTTATCTTCGCACCAAATGGCGGTAACTTTTCATCAGGTGGCGACGTTCATGATATTATTGGACCTCTAGTCGAAATGGATATGACTGAACTGCTTGATTTTACACGAATGACCGGTGATTTGGTTAAAGCAATTCGAGGATGTCCACAACCGGTTATTGCCGCCGTTGAAGGAATATCAGTTGGTGCCGGCGCCATCATTCCAATGGCCAGTGATTTACGTATTGGTACAAAAGACTGCAAAACCGCTTTTTTATTTAATAAGGTTGGACTAGCAGGCTGTGATATGGGTGCCTGCGCTATTTTACCAAGAATTATCGGCCAAGGCCGTGCGTCAGAGCTTTTATTCTTGGGGCGGACAATGTCGGGTCAAGAAGGATATAACTGGGGATATTTTAATAAAATTTGTAATGCCGATGAATTAATAGATGAAGCCCGCAACATGGCTGATAAAATTGCAGCCGGTCCCACATTTGCAAATGGCATGACCAAAACACAATTAAATCAAGAATGGAACATGAGCATTGACGCCGCAATTGAGACGGAAGCACAAGCACAAGCCATCTGCATGCAAACCAAAGATTTTGAGCGGGCCTATCACGCTTTTGTAAATAAAGAAAAACCAGTATTTGAGGGCGATTGATGAGTGAAATTATCATAGATCAAAGTTATCTAGAGTGGCCCTTTTTTGAAGATCACCACCGCAATCTTGCAAATGATCTTGAAAGTTGGTGTCAAAAAAATATTAAAGATATTGATCACAGCGATGTGGACCAAGCCTGTAAGGATATTCTCCAAAAATTAGCAGAAGGAGGCTGGCTCAAATATGTAATACCCAAAGCATATGGAGGTATTTTTGACGATTTTGATGTCAGGTCACTTTGTATCATAAGAGAAACTCTAGCAAGACATGACGGACTTGCGGATTTTGTATTCGCAATGCAAGGCTTAGGGAGTGGCACCATTACATTATTCGGTTCTGAAGAAAATAAAACCGAATATCTTCCCTTTGTGGCAAATGGTGAAAAAATGGCTGCCTTTGCGCTTACTGAACTTGAAAGTGGATCAGATGTCGCCAACATGACGACAACGGCAGAATTAAATGATGATCACTATATTATTAATGGTGCTAAGACATTTATATCTAATGGTGGGATCGCCGATTATTATGTACTTTTCGCGAGAACCGGAGATGCCCCTGGTGCAAAAGGGCTTTCTGCATTTATTTTGGATGCCGATACAGCAGGGTTGGAAGTTACGGAACGAATTAATGTAACCGCGCCCCATCCGCTCGCAACTTTATCATTTAAGAACTGTAAAATAGAAAAAACCAAAAGATTGGGAAATAGCGGCGATGGTTTTAAAGCGGCGATGGCGACGCTTGATATTTTTAGAACCACTGTTGGCGCTGCGGCCCTTGGTTTTTCAAGATGTGCCTTATCAGAGGCTGCAACAAGAACCAACGAACGCAATCTTTTTGGCGCACCGCTAAATAATTTACAATTGGTACAAGGTATGCTTGCTGAATGCGCAACTGATGTGGATACAAGCGCGCTTCTTATTTATCGCGCTGCATGGACACGCGATACCAAAGAACGCCGTGTTACACGAGAAGCCGCCATGGCGAAGATGCATTCAACTGAAACAGCCCAACAAGTTATTGATAAAGCGATACAAATATTTGGTGGGCAAGGAGTCGTAAGCGGTGTTAAAGTTGAAGAATTATACCGCGAAATAAGAGCCCTGAGAATTTATGAAGGGGCCACAGAAGTTCAAAAAGTGATTATCGCAAGAGAACTTCTAAAAAGTTACGAGGGAATTTGAAATGAAACATTTACTACCCCACGGGTGGCAAAGACCAAAGGGATATTCAAACGGTATAAGTGTGTCCGCGGGTAAAACAATTTATGTGGCAGGTCTGGTAGGTTGGAATAAAGAAGAAAAATTTGAAAGCGACAATTTAACAGACCAATTTAGAACAACACTTGAAAATATCATTGCCGTTTTAGCAAACGATGGAGCAGGGCCAGAAAATGTCGTAAGGATGACATGGTATATTACAGACAAGAAAGAATATTTATCCAATTTAAAAGAAATGGGTACAATATATAGGGAAATAATGGGGAAAAATTATCCCGTCATGGCCTGCGTAGAGGTATCCGCTTTGATGGAAGATCAGGCCAAAATTGAGATCGAAACTACGGCCGTCATTGAGGAATAATTGTGGACAATAAGTTACTGGTTGAAAATAGAGAATGCGGTGAATTTACAGCCTGCTGCGTGGAACTCACCATCGAAGATCCCGATCTGGTAAAATTGCCAGGCGTTAAATGCAAAAATCTTCATAAAAGTGGTGGATGCAAGATCTATAATGAACGCCCTAAAACGTGCCGCGATTGGTATTGTATGTGGCGGTTTATGCCACAGCTTAGTAATGAATGGCGGCCAGATTTGAAAGGCGTGATGATCAAAAGAGTATTCAATAACATTCCCCCCGGATATGAGGGAAAAATTGCTTTAAACTTTGAAATTATAGGGAAAAAATCCGCAATTCACGACATGGATTTTTTTGAAGTATTAGGCGGATATATTGTTCAAGGGTTTCCATGTTTTATTTCAACCAGTAAACCGAGGAGAGCGGCAAACATGGTGCTATTAAATAATAAACTCCTGCCTTTATATGAAACAAGAAACTTAGAACTTTTAAAATCTACTTTATCCGATGCGCTTAATCATAGCGCGAAGCAGCACAGTGACCTTCTTAGCATTAAAGATGGTAAAGTTATTTCAAAATCTTCAGGTCTTTTTTAAATGAACCGATTTATTTCTCTTCTACGTGGCATCAATGTTTCCGGACAAAAAAAATTCTTATGGCCGATTTGAAGAAGCTCTATATAGAAGCGGGATGTCAAAATGTCATAACTTACATACAAAGCGGCAATGTCATTTTTGATTTTCCGAGCGATGATAAAGAAAAAATAATAACCATTTTAGAAAAAGCCATAGAAAGTAAATATGCTTTTCAAGTTCCTATAGATTTAAGAACCGACGATGAAATTGAAAAGATCTATAATGCTCTTCCTATTGAAAAGGTTAGTCTTGAAGAAGACGGTTCAAGAATTCTAATCGGTTTTATGTCAAGAAACCCTGTACCAGATGAAATTACCAGTCTAAGGAAATTTCAACATGAAACTGAAGTTTTAATCATCAAAGATGATATCCTATATCTTCATTGTCCAAATGGATTTGGTAAATCAAAACTATCAAATACAAATATTGAAAATAAATTAAATGTTGTCTCAACAACAAGAAACCTAAAAACTGTTGCTAAATTATGTGTTTTATCACAAGAGGGATCATGAAATTTCTGCTAAATATAACCTCATTAACGATGATTTCACTTTTGATATCATGCTCTAAAAATGATGAAATTAATCCTGTGAACGAAGATATCCTCTTTTTAGTTCTTGGTAAAATGTCCATTTATACTCAGGATATTATCGGCAACCATACATTAAGGGATCACCATTTTGTCGCGGAAATTATGCCGAAAAAAACCGGTGAAATTTTAAGCGGCACCCTTACAAGCGCCGATGATCCAGATTTCAATTTTCCCTTTAATCCAGAAGGGCGTCAATTTCTTGCTCATGGCGCGAGAACCTTGACACCAGAGGAATTACATATTGCCCACCCTGATGGTACTTATTTATTCAATTATAAAACCCCTAATGGAGAAATGACCACACAACCGCTCACATTAAAAAGACGTGATACAACTGATATAATGCCGTTGCCTTCAACCTTGTCGCTCACACAAAATGGAAAAAGTATAATCCCGGATTTGATTAATCCTACACAAGACCTTACCATTCATTGGACACCAATGAATGGTAATATGAGAGCAAAAAATAGCGAACTTGATGATCTTATTTTCGTGCTTGCTTTTGATTGTTTCGGAAATAATATTGCCCACAGTGGACGCCCTTATAACGGGAAACCTCTCTTAACTTATAAAGATACAGAATTTACAATTCCGGCTCATGACTTAAAAGAAGGTGTTTCATATAATCTAATTGTCGAGCAAGCCACAGCTGATGTTATGCGACATCAAGGCGTTCCAGGTATAGCCACATATGTAACCCTTACCTTCCTTGATGCGCAAACTAGTGGACAATCTACTTGTCCATCAAAATAAGGCTATACTTATTTAATTTTTTTTGTCATATATCGCCTTTATGAATTTAAAGGACTAAGCTTATGTCACAGAAATATGCATTGGCATTACATGGCGGTGCCGGCCCAAAGGCTGGTGAAGATTATAGTGTCACGGAAGCACATCTTGCTGAACTCGCTAAGGAAGGCGAGGCTCTTTTAAAAGCGGGGGAAACTTCACTTGATGTTGTCAAAATTATGGTCGCTAATCTGGAGAGTTCTGGACTATATGTGGCAGGAAAAGGTGCCGCACCAAATATCGCAGGCCAGTTTGAATTGGACGCCAGCATCATGGAAGGGCATACCCGTCGCTCAGGGTCCGTTTCGGCTATTCAAGATGTTGTTAGCCCGGTTGGCGTTGCTAAGGCGGTATTAGAAAAATCGCCTTGTGTTCTTATCACGGCGGAAGGTGCCAATAAATTTGCCCATGATGAAGGTTTTGAAAAAATATCAAATCCTAAGGATTATTATGTGCTTCCTATTGGTGTAAGTCAGGCAGATATTGAGCAAGAAGACATGATGCACGGTACGGTAGGTGCTGTCGCCCTTGATATATATGGTAATCTAGCCGCTGCAACTTCGACAGGTGGTGTCTTTGGAAAAACAGAAGGTCGCGTCGGCGATACACCTCTAATTGGAATAGGCACTTGGGCCGATGATGACATTGCAATATCATGCACTGGCACAGGCGAATTTTTTATCCGTGCCGGTGGTGCGCTCACGACAGCAAATGGGTATAAGCTTGCTGGTGATACATTACAAGAAGCCCTATGGCGCATGTTAGATGAAGTGAAACGCCTTGGTGGTGATGGCGGTCTAATCGCAGTTAACCGTAAAGGTGAGATTGCGATGGCCTTTAATTCAGATGGGTTAAAAAGGGCTGCCATTTCTGACAATATGGAGTTGGTTTCAACAACATTTACACCTTGTCGTTAAGTCGCCGCTTTTAACATATCAAAGATTTTATCTCTTTCTGCAAGCGCGAGCAGCAGCACAAGATCACCTTCCTCAAGTTGATCAATAATATATTGTGCCCCTTCAGACGGGGTGGAAAAATGAGGTATATTGTCTTCATCTATGCCATGTTTTAAACATTGGTTTTTTATGATAGCTGCCGTTTCACCAAATTCGCGACCGCGTAAATAGTCTTCCATATCCATGGTTGCAACCACATCAGGATTAAACTTGAGCGCACCATCGGTTAAATCCATTATATCCTGATCCGAACGGTCCCCCGCTTGTCCGATAAGTAAATATTTTTTATTGGATGGAATATTATCAAGCATATCCGCAATAGCATTTATAGAATGAGGATTATGTGCAAAATCAACAAAGACGCGGGCGCCCTTAATTTTAAACTCATTGCAGCGCCCTGGATTATCATCAGGTGTGCTCGAAAAAGACATTAATCCTTTTAAAATGGCTTCGTTTGATATGTCCATCGCTTTAGCAAGACAAAGTGCACCCATCGCATTTTGAATATTAAATTTTGCCGCGCCACCCATTGCAATGGGAATATCTGATACATTGATAGTAAGAGTGATTTCGTTACCATCGAAATAATGAAGCTTCCCATTATCAAGCCAACAACATAAACCGCCAGAATATCGTGCCGTAATAATGTGTTCATTATTATCAGATAAAGAAAACCAACAAATCGTATTTTGTGATGATAACCCATTATTGGCAACAAGTTTGTCATCAGCATTTAAGACAAGGATACCATCGTCTGAAAGAGCTCTTGCTACAGCAAATTTTGCATCTGCTAAATGCTCAACGGTATTTATACCATATTCCCCCAAATGATCCGCGGCGATATTGGTGACCAATGCCGCTGAAGCCTGACGTAATGGTAGCCCCCGTCTTAATATTCCACCGCGTGCCACTTCAAGAAAAGCGATTTCAAGTCGTTTATCTCTGAGTAGCATGCGTGCGCCGCCAGGCCCCGAATAATCACCGTAGTCCAGAACATCATCGCCCAATTTAACAAAATCAGTTGATGTAGAGCCACTCACCATTCCGGCGGCCTCCGCGATAGCCGTTGATAAACGCACACTGGTTGATTTACCATTTGTGCCCGTAATCATCGCAACAGGAACATTATGAAGGTTATCCCAATTTACCTCGTCAACATTTGGGATTTCATTGATACCCCACTTTTGTGAACCCGTTCCATGGCCAAGAGAAACAAAATCATCATCCCAAAGAACATCAATATTCTTTTTCTCGGCTGCATCTTGAAGCTCAAGAATAGGGGGGTTTTGTTCCATAGAAATCACTTTAAGAAGGTCAGAGATTAGTGCATCAAAATCATCTGAAGATTGCTCAAACAATTTGCTAGCCGTTAAATGCCAACTTGTTTCAATAACAAAAACAGCCGAATATAAAAGATCAATACTTGCGGAAATCGCTAGGTTTACCCCCGTATCAAAGATACGAGTTTTAATGTGAATATTCTTCCAATTAATAGCATCCAAGACTTTTTGAATTTCGACTGTCCAACAATCAACGACTTCTTGTTTATCAAAATAACTTGTGAAAACATCAAGGATCGCACCAGGCTTTTCCCAAAGCAGCCCCGGACCAGTAACACGGCGGCTACTTTCAAGAGTAATAAGATCAGATTCCGGTATACGGATGCTTAAATAGTCTTCGATTTCTTCAATATTAATTGTCATGAAGTTACCTTGGTATTAATCGCTATCTTCATCATAATCACGTGCCAACCTAACCCCACGTTCATCACGAATAAGTTGCTGACTATCCTCGATTAAATCTTCATATGGGGTCGCCATTAACACGTCCTCAGTTGCGACAACCTCAGCCTCATCTTTATCTTCGCCAAAGTTGATGATTTGTTTCCATGATCTCGTTACGTTATCACCGGAAATAATCAATAAATCCTTTTCTTTGGCCTCTGAAAGACCAGCTTCAATGGCATCAACTTCATTCGAAATGACACTTATTGCATCTTCCGAAACGCCATTTTTAAGTAGTATATCTTTCATCATATTGGGAATTTCATCATCACCTCGCCCACGACGGTTGTCATCCGCTTTTAAGAAATAATGATCATAATGACCGGCCAACACCTCGCATGTTTCTACGATATCTTCATCACGTCGGTCACCAGGACAAGATGCGACAATTAATTTTCGTTCATGCCCTTCTAATTTATCAGCAAGATCAGTTATCACAGCAAATGCCGCTTGATTGTGTGCATAATCCAGTATGACACGGAAACTATGTTCATCAAATACATTCATACGGCCAGGTGCTTGTGAGAAAGTGGTATTAAAGGTTTTAAGACCTAAACGAATTTGATCCAGATCCTGCCCAAAGCTATAGGCCATTGCGACTGTAAACATCGCATTCTGAACGTTATGAAGCGCTTTTCCTTCAATCGTTGCAGGAATAAGATGCGACCAAATAACCGGAATATGTGTGAGGTTGTCATAAATAGTTATTAAATCACCATTCATTCCTTTTTCAAGCACACATGCCTTACCACCCGCATCAATATGTTGTTTCACGAGTGCATGATCATGATGCATGGTGACATAAAAAATATTATCAGCATCAGCGTAATCAGCCATCATCAAACAGTTTTTATCATCCGCATTCAAAACAACCGTATCGGTTGCAGCTTCGATCACGATACGTTTAATCTCGGCTAGCTGCTCAAGGGTATCAACACCCCCCATCCCCAGATGATCGGATGCAACATTTAAGCATGCGGAAACATCCGTGCTTGCATAACCTAGACCATTTCTTACTAGTCCACCGCGTGCGGTTTCAAGTACGGCAAAATCAACGGTTGGATCACGCAACACCATTTGCGCTGAACGTGGCCCAGTGGTATCACCCTTCACAGTTTGCTTACCGTCCACATAAATACCGTCTGTGGTGGTTAAACCAACAGTATGACCACATGTTTTAATAACATGGGCAAGCATTCTGGAAGTTGTTGTTTTACCATTTGTCCCTGTAATGGCGGCAATTGGAATACGGCTTGGTGTTCCCTGCGGGAACAGCATATCAATCACATTACCAGATACATCTCTTGGTTCCCCTTCGGAAGGGGCAACATGCATTCTAAACCCTGGTGCTGCATTGACTTCGACAATACCGCCACCAATATCCTTATATGATTTACTGATATCATCCGTTAAGAAATCAACGCCCCCAACATCAAGGCCAACAGCCTGGATCGCACGTTGCGCCATTTCGCGGTTATCCGGATGAACGACATCCGTTAAATCAATGGCCGTCCCGCCCGTCGATAAATTTGCCGTATCACGAAGATAAAATACTTCATCTGCCGCCAATATAGTCTCCGCCGTATAACCGGCATTATCCATTAAACGTGTCGCCTGTTTATCAATTTCGAGAATAGTCAGTACTTTTTCGTGACCAACACCGCGTCTTGGGTCTTCATTTACAATATCAATCAATTCTGAAATTGTGTGTTTCCCGTCACCGATTACATGACCCGGCACCCGCTTCGCAACAGCCACCAATTCGTTATTCACCACCAGCATGCGGTGATCAAACCCGGTCATATAACTTTCGACAAGCACTGCCCGACTTGTACCTTGTTCACGCGCTACTTCAAAGGCGGTTTCAACCTCTTCTGCACTATTTAGATTAATAGATACACCGCGCCCATGATTGGCGTTAAGTGGTTTAACAACAACAGGGTATCCTACACGGCGAGCGGCACTAACCGCTTCACGTGGGCTATAAATCATATGTTGTTGCGGTACCGGCAAACCAAGGTCATTCAGTAAATTATGCGTATCTTCTTTATCGCATGAAATTTCCACAGCGATATGATTAGTTTCAGACGTGATCGTCGCTTGAATGCGTTTTTGATGTTTGCCATGTCCAAATTGAACGAGGCTATATTTATTAAGCCTCAACCACGGAATATCGCGTTCTTCCGCGGCAGCAACCAATGATGCTGTACTCGGACCAAAGGCATGACGCTGGGCTTTTTTAATGAAATAAGTTAGCTCTTCGTCCCAGTCAAAATCATCTTCAATTTCATAATCGATCTGGTCTTGCAATACCTTTGGCAATAAATGCATAAGAAGTTTAATGGCTAGCTCACAGGCAGCAAGCCCAACATCTTTATGAATATAAGCGTAAACCATATTGTAATGGCCAACTTCACCCGTGGATCTGGTACGGCCAAATGTGACTTCGTTTCCAGCTACACATTGTAGCTCAAGGGCAACATGCTCCGTAATATGACCAATCCATGTGCCTTCATCTTCGCGTAATCGACGAATAAAGCCGCCGGGTTCACGATATGAACATCCATGCTCTTCTAATCCGGGGAGGGCAGCGATCAAACCATCGACAAATTCAGAACCAATTTTTACAGAAGGCCATTCTTCGAGAATACCAATATCAAGAACATGTCTGATAACCTTAAATTTGGCATACTGGTTGGGCCCCAAATAAAGGTTTGTTTTTAATATTCTCATTTTTTACCTCCCGAATTATTATTCTGATTACTTAACTCACTTTATATTTTTATTTCACTCAAATCATATTTTACAAATATTCTGCCTGTCTTCTATTGGTGGGAATGCTTCCCTTATATTGAAATCATATAAACAGCCTTCATGGAGGATATCCAATTTTAAGCCAAGAAGGCCAAGAGCATTTCTATTATCCGTTCCATAAGCAGATGAATAGGTTAGATCACCACCATCTACGACGGTAACGGTTCCACTACCAACCACTTCACAGATATCATCTGGTCCAATAAAGGCCGCCGTATCTTCATCAATGCCCATTCCCATTAAAAAAGGATTATAAGCAACGGCAGAGAGTAATCTGCCCAACCGGTTTCTTTCTGAGAAATGTTGGTCGATGATCATTGCATTGGTAAGCCCAAGACCAGGCGCCAAAATTGCGCCGCCTTCTTTCGGAGACTCGTTTGAATCGCCCCCTGCTATCATATGCTCTGACATAATTGATGCCCCAGCTGATGTGCCCGCAATATGAACGCCGCGTGCATTGGCCGTCCTGATCACTTGCGCAACTGCCGTTCCCCCTAAAATTGTCGCGAGGCGCAATTGATTGCCACCGGTAATAAAAATGCCCGTTGCTTCTTCGCAGCGACTGGCAAATTCCGGATTGTTACAATCTTCTCTTGATTTAATATCGATATGGCTGACTTCACCTATACCAATTTCCTCGAATATTTTTTCGTATCTTTCACCGGTATCATCAAGTCTTGAGGCGGTTGGAATAACGACTATTTTCGCTTCTCTCCCGCCTGAGATTTCCGTAAATTTTCTTAAAATAGAAGGATTGGCTTCTTTATCTTCTGCACCACCGATTGGAATAATAAACCCTCGTTGATGTCCTTCTTCCACATTAGCTGGACACATTCTTTAACTAAACCTTGTTATTATTGGTAACTAAACACCCCGCCCCGACAACAAAAGAACGACCTTTTGTCTAACTTTAGTATCAAATAAAGCCTTATTTCTAAATAAACTAATTTGGGTTACATGAAAACAAATATTCTTATCTCTATGCTCTCAACATATTCTTTAAGAAACTAAAGATGGATACCCAAAAAGCGCCGGTGTACCGCCAGTATGCATGAATAATATTTTTTCCTGCGCTGAAAATTTCCCTTCACGGATCAATTTCATCATACCTGCCAATGCCTTACCGGTATAAACAGGATCCACCAAAAGACCTTCTTCTTCTGCAGCAAGCTTGATTGCTTCCGTAACAAATTCATTTAAATGGCCATATCCGGGCGCAAGACAATCATCAAATAAATGAATATCTTCATCTCTTATTTGATGGTCACCTGGTAGCATATCGATAACGATTTGTGTTTTTTTCTTTATTCGTGCTCTCTGTGATTCTTTATCACGCCTGACGCATATTCCATATACTGGCACTTTTTCGCCTTTAATTCTTAATCCTGCCAATAAACCGGCATGGGTCGTGCCACTACCAGATGCCGTTATGATGGCATCCATTTTTAAGTTTTGTGATAATAGTTCTTCTGCACAATCCACATATCCTAATGATCCGATCGGTGGGTGTTTTTCAGCAAGCGGAATGACATAGGGGGTTTTACCTTTTGATTTTTATTCCTCCGCTCTTTGATAAAGCGCGTCATCAGCGCCTTCTTCGTCTTTACCTGCAGGGTAATGGTGAAATTTTGCACCCATTAGCTTCATTAAATAGGGATTACCGGACTGATAATATTCTGCTGGCTGGCCTTTAACGCGCTCTTCAAGTTGCACTTCAACATCCATACCAAGCTTACGTGCGGCTGCGACCGCAGTTCGCATATAATTAGACTGCACAGCACCTGTAATTAAAATGACATTTGCTTTTTCTAAAACCGCTTCACCAAAATAATATTCAAGCTGTCTTGCTTTGTTGCCCCCGAATGCAAGGCCCGTTTGATCATCCCGCTTTATCCATATTTCTGGGCCGCCTAATATTTCTGATAAACGGTCAAGTTTTTCTATCGGTGTGGGTGTTTGAGCTAACTTCTCACGAGGAAAATTATCTGTCAGCATAACAAATCCTTTTATAAACTTAGCAACATAAAAATGCCTGTTAAAACCAAGATTATCAATATCAATCCTTTAAAAAGACGTTCATTGATTTTCTTGGATAAATGATGTCCGATAACAACACCAAGTAATGCCCCCGGCAAAACATACGCAGTCATCAACCAAGCATCTGAATCAATACCAACAAATACCACTTGCATAAGCGCTGCACCACTATATGCAAAGGCGAAAACAGCCATCATCACGGCACGAATTTGATTAATTTGTAAATTTGTTTTCGATAAAAACAACATCATAGTTGGACCTGGCATGGCCATTGCGGCACCGAATATACCTGAAATAAACCCCATAAAAGATAAGATTGATTTCGGTATTCGGTCGCTTTCAATAATTTTTTTTCTATTTCCAACTACAAACAAGTTCCATGCATTTTGTAAACTTATGACAATAATAAATACGGCAACTGCGGCTTTAATGATTTGCAAATCCATTTCCAAAAATAGATAAATCCCAACAGGAAACCCAATGACACACCCGATAAATACCCACTTTATAAAATCATCGGGCATATTATTTCTTAATTTAATCCATAGAGGCAAAGACATAAGAATAGAGATAAGAATTACGATCTGAATTGCGGAAGCACTATTTAGAACAATTAGATATACGGGAACGACAATTAACGCGAATCCAAACCCCGTAGCAGATTGGACAATTGATGCAATTAACGTTGCAAGTATAA
>NZ_CBFIEP010000092.1:0-5639 GCF_965661635.1 Pseudemcibacter sp.
CAATAATATCCAATCCGTTTGGAATGGCTTTCACCATTTCGATGGCTTCATCATGGCGCCCTAATTTACGCATCGCCATATATTTATAAAATGCTGTCGATACTAAGAAATCATCTTTATATCGCAATTGATTGGCATCATAGGCCTTATCCATATATTCAATTACAGTATTATAATCGCCTGTCGCCATGCTGCTCTCGGCAATAAAGAAATAAATATTTCTCTTAAATGTCCTTGGGCTATAATTTGATTTACCCGGAATGCCTTCTTGAACTGGCGACACATCAACATTTTCAATAAGTTCTTCCGCACGGCGAAGATCAATTAATCCCTCTTCGAATTGATAATTTCTCACCAGATGAAACCCTCGGTAACGATAAAGCGCATAACTTTCAGGGGAATAATTCTAATCCTTGGGTGAACATATCAACTGCCTTAGCGTAATTACCCATGAACCCTTCACGGCGACCACGCCAGCTATAAGAACTTTCTTCTAGTGGTGTTGACGCAAAAACTATATTTGCACCTTCAAGATCACCTTTAAACCAATCTTCACTATTAGCGCCCATATCTTTTTCACGGTAAGGGACACCAGACGGGGTTGCCGTTTTCGCGTATGCCGCTTGCACAAGCGGATCATCAGATTTCTTTTCCAAAATATCCTGTGCTTGCGTGCTGACCGCAGAAGCCATTAACCCGCCAATCACAGTAGGAAGCAATAGAGTGCGCATATAAAAAACCCTTCATTAGTTCTTAAAATTCATGGTTAATATATATGACATAAACATTAAGGTAAACCAATGAAAATATTACTTAATAGAGCTTGAGCCGCAGAACAAAATACTGTTAGACTAAAAACCGTAATATTCAAAAATATCTGAAAGAATTATTCAATGCTTAAACCACTTATATTTTTAGTAATGACAATAGTGGCATTCTCATCATTTGCCGATGAATATGATAAGGAAAATTTCAAAATCCTTGATCTTGGTGAAAAGGCCACGTCGTACGGTTGGTATGTACCTTATCAAATTAATGAAAATACCTATGCTATACTTGCACCAAAACATTGGCAGGAAACGGTTTCTTATCTTTTTGTAGGAACGGAAAAAGCATTATTAATTGATACAGGAATGGGATTTGGTAACATTAAAGATGCCGTTGACGCGATCACAAACCTTCCGATCATAGTCGCCAATTCACACACTCATTATGACCACGTCAGCAATAATTATTTATTTGATACGGTCTATGGCCGTGATCATGAATTTACAAAAAAGAATGCAAGTGGCCATCCCAAAAGCACATGGCAAAATGCCCTCCAACCCTCTGCCGTTAGCGGCCCACTACCAGAAGGGTTTTCATTTGAAAAATATGAAAGTAAATCATTCAAAATTACCAAGTATTTAAAACTCGGTGAAAAAATTGATCTTGGCGGTCGCGAAATCGAAGTGATCTTTACACCAGGACATACACCTGACGGCATGTTATTTTTTGATCGCGCGGCTGGATTATTATCAACTGGCGACACATTTTATCCATCAACACTTTGGGCCCATAGAAGTGATGCATATTTCAAAGACTATATTACATCAGCAAAGAAAATTGCTGAAATGGAAAATGATGTTAAATATATCCTTCCCGGTCATGGAGAAATTGTTGCAAATCCAAACTTTTTGGGGGAATTGTATAAAGCATTTGAAGCAATGCGCGATCCAAATACACCATTTGAAAAACAGGAAGCACGCCGCAGGTATGAATTTGATGGTTTTGCCGCTCTTGTGAAAGATCCACCAGAATAAAATGAAAATATTATATTTAAGCACAAATAATATGGGACGCAGTATTATTGCGGAATCTATTACTCGAAAATATGCTCATATGGGTATCAAAGCAGCAAGTGGCGGAAGCAAACCTGGTGATGACATTCATGTTGTTGCTCATCGTGTCTTAAAAGATAATCACTTTAGTTCTGTAAACCTAGTAAGAAAATCATGGAACACCTTTGATACGTGGGGCGCGGATATCGTCATAACGCTTTGTAACAAAGTATTAAAAGAGAAATGCCCGACATATGTCGGAAAATCCGTACACGTCCATTGGGGCATGGACGACCCTTCAACCAAATTCGGTAATATGGAAGACAATTTCAATAAAGTGTTTTCCGTTTTAAATGAACGAATTGAAAAAATGCTTTCCATTGATATTACAAAATTGGAAAAAGAAGATTTAAGAGCTCACCTTAAAAAGGCTATATTATGATCAAAAAAATCGCGCTAACATTATTCTCCATCCTTTTCATGAGCTCCTGCGACAAGCAGCCAGAAGCCCCAGCTGAACCTAAATGGCATGACGCCTTACCGCGGGAAAGCTGGTCACAATTTGAAAAAGTTGATGTGGGAAATAGCTGGTTTGAAGTTTACAAAGTCACAGACAACACATATGCCATTTATGAACCTTTCCAATGGCAAGAGGCGATAAGTTATTTATTGCTAGGTTCAGATAACGCACTGCTTGTCGACACGTTACAAGGGGTTGGTGATCTTAAGTCAGTTGTTGATCAACTTACCAACCTACCCATTATTGTAATGAATACCCACAGTCACTATGATCACGTAAGCAGCAATTACCAATTTGAAACTATTTACGGATTGGATACACCTTATACAGCAGGAAACGCAAAAGGGCATAGTAATGCTGATATTGGCAGCAGCATGACAATGGATACCATTTGGAAAAACTTACCCGAAGAATTCGACATTACAAAATATGAAAGCAAAGCCTATGAAATCGATAAATTTGTCAATGACGGTGAAATAATTGATATAGGCAGTCGCGAAATTCAGGTGATTTTTACGCCCGGCCATTCCCCAGATAGTGTTATATTAGTTGATAAAGCAAACCGGATGATGTTCACCGGTGATACATTCTACCCTGCCCCAATTTATGTTTATTCTGAAACCGCTAGTTTCGAGGATTTCTTTATTACCTCGCAAATTATGTTCGGATACCGAAATGATGTTGATTACCTTATGCCCGGCCACAATGAAACCATGCAACCAGCCAGTTATCTAGATGAGCTAAGAGCCGCGACCATGGCGGTCATAAACCCAACCACACCATTCGAACAGGGACGTAACCGAAGAACGTATAACTTTGGTGATTTCAGTATCATCGTTAAAGATCCGTTAGACTTTGGAATAAATGCGGAGTAATAAATGTCTTATTTTAAGGGTTTTAAGCCCGAATTTTGGCAATTTTTTGATAAAATAAAAGAAAATAATAACCGCGAATGGTTTACTAAAAACAAACCCCGCTATGAAGCAGATGTTGTCACACCATGCATGGATTTCATTGTTGACATGGGGGAACGGTTAAAGGAAATATCGCCGCATTATACCGCAATTCCAAAAAAAGCGGCGGTTCGATGTTCCGTATTTATCGTGATGCCCGTTTTTCAAAAAATAAAAACCCATATAAAGAAAACGCAGACATACAATTTCGTCATAAACTTGGTAAAAACGCCCATGCGCCCGGCTTTTATCTTAATCTTAAAAAAGACAGTATCTTTTATGGCGGTGGTATTTGGTTGCCGGAAAGCGGCACCCTTGGCGATATACGTGACCGAATTTGTTATTACCCTAAAAAATGGCAAGCCGTTATTGAAAACGTCCATATCATTAATACCTTTGGCGAACTTCATGGCGATGGCTTAAAACGTCCACCACGGGGATATGATGGCGATCATAAATATATCGAAGATATCAAAAGAAAAAGCTTTTTCGCAATGAAAGAAGAAAAGGATTTCAAAAGAACACAGTCCGCTGATTTTCTTGATGAAGTCGCAAAAACATTTGATGCTGCCTCACCTTTGCTTGCCTTCATTTGTGACGCAAAAGGAATTGAATTTTAAACTTTTATTTCAAAAAAGGCTGGTGGTGGCGATTTAACATCGTCCCCATATTTAATTGACCATTTCGACATTGATTGCATAATCGGAATTAAATCACGTCCTTTATCAAGGAGCGTATATTGAAATCTCTTTGGTTTTAATTGATAAGGTTCTTTTTTTATAAACCCTTGCTCTTCTAATTTTTTTAAACGGCTTGAAAGAATATTTGTCGGAATACCTTCATCACTTTCTTCGAATTCCTTAAAACGTGACTTCCCTTTAATCATGTCCCTAATGATCAATAATGTCCATTTATCACCATAAAAATCCAGTCCCGTTGAAATTGCACACTGAGACCGTCTATTCGTATTTATCATTCCCATCGTAAACTCCTAAGGATAAGTATAAAACGTAAAATGAATTTTTGCAAACGAAGTTTTTTCTCTAAGAAATTGTTATTAAATAACTTTATATAACTTTATATTTTAAAGCTAATTACATCTTATTAATATGATAACAAAGAATAATATCGATGATATGGCGGATTTCTTTTTCAGGTAATTGATCATCAGACTTAAACATTAACCCGCGATTTCCATCACATTGAAATTTATCGCCGTAAATATGTTTGGCATCGTTAATTACGGTCGTACTGCAATTAACATAAAGTCCAAAGTATCCGGGCATCTTTCTCTCAATTCCTAATCTGATGGGGGTACCACTTCGGTTTTTACTGACGTAACTTAATTGACCCCATTTGAGGCTCTCCTCAATTTCACCAATTTTTGGATTTAATGCGGCCTGCTCGTAAATTAATGATTTCAAATATAAAAATTTATCTTTCAACTCGACTGTATAATGATCAACTATCGAATTAAAAAGCTTACTGGCATATTTTTTTTGAATTTCCGTATTCATCAACCGCTACCATTATAAAATCACTGTCCGCGCAGAAATTTCTTTCCCCTGTTAATAGTCCCTCACCCCACATTTTAACATTAACGGTCAAAGACTTATTTCCAACGCGGATTACTTTTGCACTTAAATCAACAATTTCACCAATTTGAATTGGGGCTTTAAAATTAGTTTTATCTAGTGATGCAAGAACCATCACCGAACGGCAATGGCGTGTTGCGGTAATAAATCCCGCTTTTGCCATTAATGATAACCCATGCCCCCCAAAAAGAGTTCCATGGTGGTTTGTGTCGT
The DNA here is from genome assembly GCF_965661635.1 of Pseudemcibacter sp. Taxonomy (NCBI): domain Bacteria; kingdom Pseudomonadati; phylum Pseudomonadota; class Alphaproteobacteria; order Emcibacterales; family Emcibacteraceae; genus Pseudemcibacter; species Pseudemcibacter sp. Next base: position 5,102 of record NZ_CBFIEP010000092.1, read on the forward strand.
CTGCAAAAACCAATTCCACAAGCCTTTGATCCGCATTTAGATCCGCAAAGGATTTCTCAGCCATTTTTAGGCCGGATAAAGGTAAATTACCAATTTCTTTTTCACCTTTTGCGGGCACAGCAACCATATTGAACGTACCGCGCGTACAAATCACTTGCTCTCCCGTTAACATATCCTCTGCCATCATCACCACCTCAACTTTTAAAGCCCGCCTGCCCGCATTGACAACTGTCGCTGCGAAATCAACAATATTCCCTTTAAAAGCAGGTTTTTCAAAATCAATATTATCACATGATGCTGTCACAAAATGACATCTGCCAAACCGTGTCGCTGCTATAAAGGCAACTTTATCCATATAACTAAGGGCCGCGCCACCAAACAATGTTTCATGATGATTAATATTTTTTGGAAACACGATATCCGTTAAGTGAATTGTTCGGTCGGTGTAATGGACCATTAAAAATCCTTTTCCATGGTAAGAACTGGAACTTCTACTCCATTCTCACTGACATCAACTTCCTCTTTCACCACTTTATAT
>NZ_CBFIEP010000093.1:0-7436 GCF_965661635.1 Pseudemcibacter sp.
ATCTTATTCCAGATGCGATACCTGGTGAAACACTTGATGATATTTATACGGCGAAGGTTGATTATTCAAAACTTGATGTTGCATCACATCCAACAAGGCTAAGATTGAATAGCACAGCTGTAAAAGTTGCACATATTGGCGATATTGAATCAGCTAAAAATGTTAGTATCGACTATATGCAAGGGGGTAAGGCTTATAATGTGAAATCAAAAAATGTCATTATGGCATGTTGGCATAATGTCATTCCTTATATTTGTGATGATTTTTCTGATGAGCAAAAAGAAGCGATGCTTTATGGAATTAAAGCACCACGAGTATACACCAATGTTTTGCTTAGGAACGGCAAAGCGTTTGAAAAACTTGGTATCGGCTCGATTTCTTCGCCGGGACTTTATCATACGACAACCAGTCTTCATTTTCCATTTGAAGTAGGGGATTATGTTGCACCCAAAACAATGGATGAACCTGTGGTTGTTAAGATGCACCGTGCCCCTAATGCACCAGGTGAACTAAGGCGTGATCAATTACGCCTTGGACGCTATGATTTATTGAATACATCTTTTGAAACTTTCGAACGTAATATTCGTGATCAGCTACAACGTACTTTGGGGCCTGGTGGCTTTGACGCAGCACGCGATATTGCTGCCATTACGGTTAATAGATGGCCGCACGGAAATGCTTATGCCTATGATACCATTACGGAACCATATCATTGGGCAATGTATGCTACGGATGATCGCCCATGTGTAGTTGCAAGGCAGCAGTTAGGGCGAATTTCAATTGCCAATTCTGATGCGGACGCGAGTCCGTTTACGGATGCAGCGATTGATCAGGCACACCGCGCCGTTGGTGAAGTACTCGCTGATCAATATTTGATGACTACTGCCTAAGAATTAAATTTTTTTGTTAGAAGTACTGGCTATCAATATACTGTGAAATTCGAATTTCGAAATCTTCGGTGATTGGTTTAACGATAACGTCATCACAGCCTGATGATAGTGCTTTTTGAGTTTCATTCATCATTGCTGAAGCGGTTAAGCCGACAATTTTTCCTTCATATCCAAACCTCCTTAATTGCTGAATAGCATCATAGCCGTCCATAACAGGCATATGCATATCCATCAAAATAAGGTCATAATTATTTTCCATTGCTATATCAAAACCGACTTTACCATTGACGGCAAAGTCAATGTCATGTTCTGCAATTTCAAGTCTTAGTATAACGAGTTCACGAATATCTTCGTCATCATCAACTAATAAAATTTTTCCCATTTTAATCCTCAACAATTCTAGGAATTGTAAACTTGAATGTGGTTCCTTGATCTAATTCACTATTAACAGAAATTTGTCCATTATGTAATTCTATTAGTCGTTTTGTTATTGCTAACCCCAAACCACTGCCGCCTATGTTTCTTGTCGCTGATCCGTCAACTTGTGTAAACTGATTAAAAATATTCTTGATATCATCTTTGTTTATACCGTGGCCTGTGTCAGTAATACTGAATTCAACGAAATCTCCTTTAGAGACTGCCGCAACATTAATGCTACCCTCGTCGGTAAATTTAATAGCATTTCCAATGAGATTTATTAAAATTTGTGACATATGTCTTTCATCGGCATAGATCTGATCATCAGACGAGCTATAATTCAATGACAGTCCTTTATCTTTTGCACTTTTCTCAAATTGTTTGCATGTTTCAATAATTATTGGACGAATAGTTAAGACTTTTTGATCTATTTCCATCATATTGACTTCGATTTTTGATAAGTCCAACATGTCATTAATCAATGATAATAAATGCTTGCCGGATGCATCCATTTTATTTGTAAATTTTGAATATTCATTGAGTGACTTTTCTAAAAGGTCAGGGATAGCCTGATGCTCAAACCCTTTTTCTTTTAATGTGTCTAACATTTTTTTTGTTGCAGGTAATTTTTCAGGTTGTGATAACAGTGGCGTATAACCCAAAATAACGGTTAATGGGGTTCTAAGCTCATGGCTTATAATATTCAAAAATTCTGATTTTGTTCTATTTGCAATTTCGGCTTGTTGGTAAATATTATGCATATTGATTAGTAGGCCAATTAACATAAAGATATAACTGGTTATTTTAAGTAAGTGAGCCATATTAAATTCAAGGTCAAAAAGGTTTGCAGAATTTGACATATAGATCGCTTGACTAATAAATCCGATTATTAATGACATAATCAACCAAAATTCAAAGCCGCTATATTTCCACTGACCTTTTCTTATGTATCCGATAATAGCTAAGGCGAAGAAAACCGCCGGAAAATACTCCTCGGGTCGAGCAAATACTGTATCAGAGAAAAACCCTTCCGTAAGAGGAACAAATGCAAATAATATAAAGCTTGCGAGCGTTAAAGTAATAGAACTGATATAAACAATTTTTTCACTGAAAGGTTTTGCTAAGACAGATTTTTTTTCTCTTCTCCATGCGAGGAAACTTAGAAATAAATATATTGATAAGAACAAGCGTGAGGCTAACCAACTCCAGGGAATGAGAGACGTATTTTCCGACGGCATATAGGGGATAAAGAATTCCGAAGTAACAATGCCATGAAACCCATCTAAAAAAGCGGTACCTAAAAAGCCGGTTCCAATAAATAAAATAGTGCCTTCTTTTTTAGAATAATAGTTTACGAGAGCGAGGATGCCTATGAAAAGTGCCAGAACAGTAGCGCTCATTTCCATGATCGTATGAAATTCGGAATTACTTGGCCACTGGTTGTCACTAATTATAAAATACAGCAGACTTAATCCTAAGCCAACTGTGAATGCAGCTATGCGTCTGGCGCTATGATTGGTTGTTCCCGGTTCCATAGACTTCCTTGTTAAGGAATAATTTTATATATCTTTAGAATATATACTAAACACATCTTTAAATATATTGATAAAAATTATAATCAAAAGCAAAATGGTATGCTTTTATAGACTATTAGAAAGATCACTTGTAAGGTGGTTTTCGTAATTAATATTTCGGCCTTGGAGCAATAAAATGAGTAAAGCAAACCTTATAGTTCATCCTTTCATTCAGCATAAACTTACCATTATGAGAAAAAAGGAAACCCCACCAGCAATTTTCAGGGCCTTACTGCAAGAAATTAGTTTTTTAATGGGCTATGAAGTCACCAGAGATTTGCCGACAGAAGATGTTGAGATTGAAACGCCTGTAGCTAAGACATCCAAGCCGAAACTTGTCGGAAGAAAAATGTGCATACATTCAATTCTTCGGGCAGGGGATGGATTAATGAAAGGGTTGCTTGAACTTATCCCTACTGCAAAAGTAGGGCATGTTGGGCTTTACCGTAATCCGGATGATCTTCATGCGGTGGAATATTATTTTAAGGCGCCCCCAAATTTAGATGAAAGATTTAATTTGGTGGTAGATCCAATGCTTGCGACAGGTAATTCTGCTATTGCAGCTCTTGACCGTATTAAGCAGGCTGGTGCTAAAAATATTACGTTTATGTGTCTTCTCAGCGCACCAGAAGGCATAGAAGCCTTAAGTGATGCGCATCCAGATGTGCCGATTTATACGGCTGCTATAGATGAAAAATTAAATGAGAAAAGTTATATTGTCCCTGGACTCGGCGACGCAGGGGATAGAATTTTTGGTACGTTGTAAAAATTTTTAAAAACAGATACTTATACTGATGATTTAAACTTATTCATTAAGTATTCACCCGCTAAAACGGGATCGTATTTCGCAGGACTTTCATTATCGATGCAGGTTGGGATAGCCTTGATCATAGCGTCATAATTCGGGTTCATGAAATAAGCAATGGATTGACGTTTTAGTGACGATTTTCCTTTTACGCCCTCGGGCTCCACAACGCGGTGCAGTGTCGAAACCCATCGGTCATTTGTCCAATGTGCGAGTAAATCACCAATGTTAATTATATAAGCATCTTCAACTTTTGGGGCTTTAATCCAGCCTCCGTCAATTGATTTAACTTCTAGTCCACCGATCATAGGATCAGGATATAGTAAAGTAACACTGCCATAATCGGAATGGGCCCCTGCTCGTAATTGGCCAGGAAGCACTTTAGTTTTTAATGAAGGATAGTTTTGCGACCTTAAAGCGCTGATATGGTGAGTATGGTATTTAACAAAGAAATCTTTATCGAGGTTTAAAGCCGCGGCGAGCATTTCCATGACTTTAGCGCCCAATTGTTCCATAGCGTTATAATAAGCAACCCACTTTTCTTTAAAATTATTTGGTTTAATTGGCCAAATGTTGGGGCCATAAAAGAAATGAAAATCGTCTGTCGTTCTATGACCAGGCGGCGGTGATAAAGGACCGCTACTAAATGTTTCTTTACGGTCTGGTGGCGTAGCATCACCGAGTGTTTTTGCTAGCGTTTCCCCTTCTATTGGCAGATAGCCTCTAGGGCTTTCTTCTTCATTGGAAAGCGCTTTTCTTTTATCCTCTTCATTTTTTTTGAAAAAACTTTCTGCAGCAAGCCAAGCATCAATTCTGATTTTTTCAGGGACGCCGTGATTTTTAATGATTAAAAACCCGATTGAACGACAAATATCATCCACTTGTGAAGCTAAATTTTTACGCTCTTCTCCTGTTGAATTTAAAAATTCTTTTAAATCAACTATTGGTAATGTTTCGTGATTGGATATCGCCATCGAATTTCAACTATTAGAGTTTACATAATTCTGCAGCAATTTCCGCTGCTAATTTTGCGTTATTTAGAACTAATTTAATATTGGTATCTAAACTTTCCCCTTTAGTCTGTTCTGCAATTCTCGCCAGCAAAAACGGGGTTGTGTCTTTTCCGGTGATACCGCGTTTATTCATTTCTTGAATGGCTTCATTGATGGTTTTTTCAATATCATTTGGGTTTAGCGCGAATTTTTCAGGAACGGGGTTAGTGATTAATGCACCTCCATTTAAACCCATGTCGTATTTGGCTTTTAATGATGCTGCTATTTCATTGGCGGAATTGGCACGATAGTCAACACCATAACCGCTACTTCTGGCATAAAAGGCAGGTACATGATCCGTTTGATAGCCGACGACTGGAACGCCCATGGTTTCAAGGTATTCTAATGTACGGCCAATATCCAATATCGACTTTATCCCTGCACAAATTACACTGACATTCGTATTAGATAGTTCATTAAGATCTGCTGATACATCCATCGAGTTTTCACCGTCGCGATGTACGCCGCCAATACCACCAGTGGCAAACAAGGATATACCAGCAAGTTCTGAAATGATCATGGTTGCAGCAACTGTGGTTGCTCCGTCTTCACCGCGTGAAACAATGAATGGAATGTCTCGGCGGCTTGCTTTGGTAACCTCTAGCCCGCTTTTACCTAGATATTCTAATTCTTGATCGTTAAGCCCGACTTTTAATCGGCCACCAAGTATTGCAATAGTAGCAGGAATAGCGCCATTATCGCGGACCATTTGCTCGACTTCTTTTGCCGTTTCAACATTCTTTGGGTAGGGCATGCCATGAGAAATGATAGTGGATTCAAGCGCAACAATCGGTTTTCCTTGATCGATTGCAGTTTTTATTTCAGGTAATATGTCTAAATATTGCTCTGATAAATTAATTGTCATATTCGTGTTCCATTATTCTATTTATTTTTTTAATCGACATTTCTGGATTAATAGTATCAATGTGATTTAACGCAATAACTGCTGCTGCCATACCGAAATGAATAGATTTAATAATAGTCCATTCTTTTAGTAAGCCGTATGTAATGCCCGCCGTAAAGGCATCGCCCGCACCAGTAACATTGATGACTTTACAGTGTTGTTTTTGATGCGTTATTTTGGCACTGGTTTGATTTTCACTATAGAAAGCACCTTCTTCACCTAAGGTAATATAGACCCTTACCACACCACGTTGATGGAACCAATTAATGATTGCATTTAAATCATCTTCAATGCCGCTTAAGGCTTCAGCTTCTATTTTATTACATTTTAGTGAATGTATTCCCGAAAGATGTTTTTTGATTTTCATTGCCTTCACGGTTGATGCCGCATCAACAATAATTGGAACTTCTTTAAATCGATTAATGATATAAGAAAGCGTTTTTTCAGGAATATTTGTGTCCAGTACTATGACACTTGCTTTTTGAATAATTTCATTGTGAAGCTCAATATATTCAGGGGTAATATGATCGACAATCGCCATATCACTAATAGCAGATATCATTTCACCAGTATTATCAACTATGTTTAAATAGGTCGATGTTTTTTCATTTTCTAATTTAAGAATTTTATCAGTATTTATTCCTACTGCATTTGCTTTATTTACAAGTGAAATGCCAAAGCCGTCATTACCAACGGCCGTGATTAAGTGACATTTGCATTCAAGTAATGCAAGATTTTCTGCGATGTTTCTCGCAACGCCGCCGGCGCTCATGCTTATAATGCCTGGGTTTGAATCCTTTATTTTAAATGAATTAGATGCAGCACCACAAATATCCATATTTGCACTGCCAATCACGATGGCATAATGATTGCTATTAATATTATGGATGTTTGTCATATTTACACATTGATTAATTGATTTATAATTACGTTATTACAGAAATAAAAAATGTTCTACTACTAATATATTAACTTAGTGTTTTTTTGGGCTTTTAATAAATTCATGAATGAAAAAAACAGATTAGAAAATGAATTAAAAAAATTCGATGGTGTTGCGGTTTCACTTTTATCTGAGGCAAGAATAAAATGTCGCGATACGCCTGATTATTTTGATGAACTGATCCGCTTAAGTTTTGATCCAAGGGAAACAATTTCGGCAGGGGCTACTTGGATCATTAAAGCAGAGCTAGAAGAGGGAGGTACTCTTAAGTTAAATCAGATAGAAAAAATAGTAGCTTTACTAAATAATGAAATGCCTTGGCAATCAATGCTGCATATATGTCAATCCATTGAATGGATCCCTTTAACGCAAGAACAAGCAAACCGCTTTTTTCAATGGTCACAATCGCTGACCAATCATTCGCGGCCATTTTTACGGGTCTGGAGCTTACATGTTTTAGTCATTATTGGATCGAAATATAAAACTTTCCAAGAAGAGGCGATAAAGGCTTTGAAGAATGCACATGATGATAAAGCCGCCTCCGTAAGAGCGCGCGCGAGAAAATTACAAAAATTGTTAAATTAGATATTGATTGAATTTTAAGCAGAAAGAGATTTAAACACTTGGCCTTTGCCGTTTTCTATCGCTGCATATAAGGCCTTATATGCAATTTCTACCATTTCACTAACACTGATATTAGCATCATTACACTTAGCTAGCCCCGCACTTGCACCAACATTGACAATATAATTTTCAATCGATTTTGTGTTCTTGATATCTTGGATAATCAACTCCATACGTTTTGCCGTTGCTTCAATATCATCAGAATTTCTGAATATTATAGCAAATTCATC
>NZ_CBFIEP010000094.1:0-3856 GCF_965661635.1 Pseudemcibacter sp.
GTTTATAGCAGAGGTGGGCATATGATTGATCCTCATACTGCTGTGGGTGTTAAAGCTGCGCGCGAAAACTGGCGTGATCAAGAAACTCCAATGGTCTCATTGAGTACGGCGCATCCTGCGAAATTTCCAGAAGCGGTTAAAGAGGTAACAGGGAAGCATCCTGAATTGCCGGCTCATATGGCTGATTTATTTGAACGCGAAGAAAAGTTTGATGTTCTGCCAAATGACCTCGAAGTTCTGAAAAAATATATTTTGGAAAATTTATGAGCGTTCGCTCTACCACCTTAAATAACGGACTTCGTGTCGTTAGTGATGAAATGTCAAACGTCGAAACAGTCACGGTTGGCGCTTGGGTTGATGTTGGTAGCCGATTTGAAACAGCGGATGAAAATGGTTTATCACATATGCTTGAGCATATGGCTTTTAAAGGAACCAAACGTCGAACTGCGCTTGATATCGCTGAAGAAATTGAAAATGTAGGCGGTTATTTAAATGCCTACACGTCACGTGAACATACCACTTACTATGCACGTCTATTAAAAGAAGATCTAGAATTAGGCGTTGATATGCTTGGTGATATTTTGCAGCATTCTACCTTTATTGCTGATGAACTTGAGCGTGAACGAGGGGTGATCATTCAGGAAATCGGCCAAGCTGAAGACACACCTGATGATATTGTATTTGATTTAATGCAATCGGCTGCGTATCCGGACCAGCCAATGGGAAGGCCCATTCTAGGTACAACAGAATTGGTAAATGCATATAGCCGTTCTGATTTAATGCATTATATGTCCAATCATTACAAAGCTTCAACCATGGCCGTCGTGGCGGCCGGTAATTTGGATCACGATAAATTTGTAAATATGGTTGAAACACATTTCTCATCATTTGAATTAAAAAGAGACGAGGCAAAAATTAAAACTATTTATCATGGCGGTGAAACGCGTATTGAACGTGATTTAGAACAAGTAAATTTATTGTTTGGCTTTGATGGTATTCAGTTTGATGATTCCGATTACTATACGTCGCAAATCATGTCGATGATTTTCGGTGGTGGTATGTCATCGCGATTATTCCAAGAAGTAAGAGAGAAACGCGGTCTTGTTTACTCTATTTATTCCTATATGGGATCATATGTTGATGGGGGTACATTTGGTATTCACGCAGGCACCGGGCCTGATCAAGTATCTGACCTTATTCCGGTGGTTGGTGAAGAACTAAGAAAAATGACGGTTAAAGTCACAGAGCAAGAATTGAACCGCGCAAAAGCGCAAATGAAAGCGGGCATTTTAATGTCACTTGAAAACACAACCAGCCGCATGGAACAATTGGGCAGACAGCAGATGATTTTTGGACGCCATATTTCCAGAGATGAAGTTATCGACAAAATTAATGAGATTGATACGCAATCCGTAACAAATTGTGCTGCCCGTATTCTAAATGGAAGTAAGTTAAGTCTAGGTGCGATTGGCCCGCTAAATTCATTATATGGTTATGATAAAATAATCAGCCATTTTTAATCATGCTGGTCTTCATGATATTTCGGTAAATTATCATCTAAATTTACGTGATTTAAGGCGCGTTTTGTCCAGATATGATGATCAATTTTAATGTTGTCTGGATTTTCAAGAGCACCAAGTGGCAGGTCAAAAAATTTATCCGTATGGATGGATACGTTTGAACCACAGTTCGCGCAAAACCCTCGTGCTAAAGATTTACTGGACTGATATTTGGCTATTTCACCTTTTTTAACGTGAACTTTTTCTTTATCGAAAATGACCCAGACCATGAAGCTTGAACCGTATGATTTCTGACACATCTGACAATGGCAATATTTCGTATAATTAGGCGTTCCCGATGCCTCAATTTCAATATTTCCGCAAAGGCAGCTTGCTTTATGCACTTCTTCAACCATTAGAACATCTTTATATAATTTGGTAATGCTTCGATTTGGTTGCACCAATTATTAATGGCTGGGAATCTTGTCATATCAAACCCCCCAAGTGGTGCTTTATGGGTATAGGCATAAAGCGCAATATCAGCGATTGATATATGATCTCCAACAAGCCAGTTGTTTTCTTTTAACTGATTTTCCATTATTTCTAAAGCAGAATACCCTTTTTCATGAAGAGTTGGGATCTCAGCTCGGCGGGGTGTGTTTTCAGGTAACATAGTTAAGATAAATTTGGCGACAGCAACAAAGGGCTCGTGTGAATATTGTTCAAAACACATCCACTCCATCACTTTTGCCTGCAACCATGGATCATTAGGAAAATATTCTGTGCCAAGGGATAGGAAATAAATTATCGCATTAGATTCTGCAAGACATTTACCATCTTCAAACTCTAGGACAGGAATACGGCCATTTTTATTATATTTTTTTAGAAATTCATCGGTTCTGGTTTCACCATTAACGACATCATATTGGATGCATTTATACTCTTTTCCCATTAAGGATAAAAGTAGCCTCGCTTTATAAGCATTTCCTGATTCGACATTATCATGAAGAATTAACATTTATGATCTCCTATCTCATCAATCATTCTATTTAAATGGTTTAAGTAATCATCCGGAAAATTATATTTCTGGCAAATGGAATAGAGCTTTTTTGTATAATCACTGTTTTTTGCCGGTTTCATAGCATAACCTTCGGGCAATATGTAGACATCGGCCGTTACCGTTTTATTGTCACGTTGTGCGATGCATGAAACAGTTTGCTTTTTATAATCGGCAACTGATTTTTCCGAATAAAGTGCATTGATATCATTTTGGTTTAGATCAATAAGATTTCCCCAAACATGATTGCTATCGCTTCTGACTAGGTTGGCTCTTTCACCAATTATCAATTGGTAATTATTTAATTTGGCAATTTGTACATTGTTGGGCGTGTATCCTAATTTTACGAGAATTTCAGGATCTAAAAACAAGCCGTAAAAGAATGCAGTAACCATCTTATAAATCCAATAGAGGTTGTCCAACATGGACAAAGATTTTTTTCATAACAGTGGGAAGGGCATATTCATTAGATTTCTCAATTTCGCACCATTCGCCTTCTTGCAGATTAATCATTTCTTCTAAATTGAGCCGCACAACTTTTAATTCTAAATGAAAATGGGTAAATGTGTGACGAACAACACCCGGTAATAAATCCCAATTAGCAATGATCGGTATGCGCGGCGTTGGAATATTATCCCAACTGTTGCTAGGTGCCCACTCATTAGATGGAACCTCCATCATTCCACCAAGAAGTCCTTTTTCCGGCCTTTTTCTCAGCCAAACTTTACCATCATACTCAGCCCAAAAAGCATAACCTCGCCTTGTTGGTTTAACTTTTTTGTTTTTTCTAACCGGTAAATCAGCTTCGGTGCCTAACTCATGAGCGAGACAATCTTCCTGCCAAGGACAATTGTCGCATTTGGGAGATTTAGGCGTACATACGGTGGCCCCAAGATCCATAAGTGCTTGTGCATAATCACCGGGTCTATGGTTTGGCGTAAATACCCTTGCATATTCTCTTATTTCGGGTCTCGAATCTGGGAGAGGGGTTTCAATATTAAAAACACGAGAAATAACGCGTTCAACATTGCCATCGACAACTGTCGCAGGGATATCGTAAACAATTGATGTAATCGCGGCGGCGGTGTATGCGCCAATACCGGGCAATTTAAGAAGCTCATCAAATTGATTAGGGAATTCACCATTTAATTCATCGACGACTTGTTTGGCGCATTTATGCAAATTACGTGCACGGGCATAATATCCAAGCCCTGCCCAGGCGGTAAGCACTTCATCAAGGTCTGCTGCTGCTAATTTTTCAATAGTTGGCCATTCCGTTATAAATTTTTCGAAATATGAT
>NZ_CBFIEP010000095.1:0-6551 GCF_965661635.1 Pseudemcibacter sp.
GATCATAAAGGCTAAAAATATGCTCAAGCCTTTTAATTAATAAAACCGCATCTTCAATCACCCGATCAAATTCAGCTTCATCATTTCCGTATGCTTGAATACTGCTATCTGTGCCAAGAACATACCCTTCCCATTTGAAACGCCGATTTTTATCAACTTTTTCACAAGCCCCGTTCATCAATATAATAGTCGGTAATACCGCTACTCCTTTTAATAAATTTCGACGGATATGGTTCATTCATTCTTCCAACATAATATCAATGATAAAGTAAGGCTAAGTTAAACTATTGCGTACATTAGGTAAACTATTGGCGTGAAGAAAATCTTGTGTTACAAGCTTTGACAATAACAAAATAGGGAACAAAATTAAAATGAAGTTTATTGGATTTATCGCTGCGTTTTTAATGATAGGAACAATTATACTACCCGCTCAAACCTATAAACCTGCTGAAAGGGTTTATGTGAAAACGAGCGATTATGTAAAAGGTCATTTTAATGGTGAAACGCCCAAAAAAGCGACCATTTGGGTCATTGGTGATTTGCGTGATGATATCAATGAAGTGTTAAATGGCGCAGACAGCACACCAGTACGTTACCGCTATTGGCGCAAAGATAATAAAACGCTTTGGAAGTCAAACAGTGTGGCGCGCACCATGCCCATTACTGCTGGCGTTGTTGTCGAAGATGGTAAAATTGTTGATATTACTGTCATGACTTACCGTGAATCCCGTGGCCATGAATTTCAAAGTCGCCATCACCGTGTACAATATGTCGGCGCGAGCATTACGAGTGATAATAATCTAACCAATTCTATTGATGGAATTTCGGGCTCTACTTTATCGGTTAATTCCATGAAAAGAATGGCACGTATGGCATTACTGCTTCATAATGATGCTACATCGGATGATTAAGAACAGGATCGCTATTTGACACTTCTTCAAATTATTGTTTTGGCAATTGTACAGGGAATTACTGAATTTCTGCCAATAAGTTCGTCTGGACATCTGATATTAGTTCCCGAACTAACCAATTGGCCTGATCAAGGTATTATGATGGATGTGGGCGTTCACGTTGGTACGCTAGGGGCTGTTATTTTATACTTTAGAAATGATGTCGGTCGAATGGCCTTATCTTTTCTAAAACTGATCTCGTTTAATAAAAGTTATGATAAAACCGATCGACATTTAATGTGGATGATCATTCTTTCAACGATACCTATTGTCATCTTTGGGGCGGCCGCATCTTCGCTTGGCTTAACGGATGCATGGCGTACCATTGAAATTATCGGTTGGACATCAATTATATTTGGTATTTTGCTTTATGTGGTCGACACGAAATGCGATGTTAAATTGGACTTATCAAAAATATGCTTCGGCCATACCATGATTATCGGCTTTGCACAAGTGCTTGCCATTATCCCGGGCACAAGCAGGTCCGGCATAACCATGACGGCGGCACGGTCACTTGGTTTCTCAAGGACCGATGCGGCGCGCTTTTCAATGCTGATGTCCATTCCGACAATTCTTGCCGCGGCGATTTTACAAGTTTCAGATTTGACGGAAACAGGCAACGCGACAATTGGCAGCGATTTGCTTCTGGGCGCGGCACTTTCATTTACCGCCGCCCTTATTGCTATAGCGGGATTACTTAAATGGTTAGAGCGATCCTCTATGACACCATTTGTGATTTACCGAGTATTACTCGGTATCGGTTTACTCGTTTATGTTTACGCTTAAACCTATTCAATCCATTCAATAAAATTAATTGACGCATCGATTAATTGCTTACGTGATTTTTCAAGCAGCGCCGCGTGATCACCATCATTAAGCACAACCCATTGTTTCTGTCCATTTGGAAAGGCTGCAAAAGAATTAGCATGCATCTCTGTATCTGTTAATGGATCAAATTCACCCTCAAGCAGCAATACAGGCATGGTGACTTTGGAAGCATCAATTTGATTATATTGATGTTGCATATTCCAATCCATTCTAATTGGATCGGCTTCAAGTGAATGGCGCACATATTCATCGATGGCCTTTTGGCTGATGGAACCCGGAACCAAAAAATCACTTGCGGCCGCTACGGCAGTTGTTGCTTCTTTGGGTGGCTCACTTTCAATCATTTCTTTTGGGTATACAAAACCAGCTCTGACAGGATAGCCAAACAAGGTCAGGCTTTTAATGTTTTCAGGATAACTTTGGGCCGCAATGTGACTTAACATTGACCCCATTGACCACCCCCAAAGATGGATTTTTTGATCTGTTCTTTCCGCCAACCATTTAAGAACAATTGATATATCTCGTGCAGATCGATTTGGTGTATTCCAACCCGTTTCATCGCGCGGCGTTTCACCATATCCACGTGCGTCCATTGCCCAAACACTATAACCGCGCTCATTAAACCCATCCATTAAGGAAAGCTCTTCCCCTTCCACTTGTAAATCAAAATCAGGAAGGGAACTCCATGTGCGCCCGTGGTGAAGTAAAATAATACCTTTTGGATTATCAACTGATTTTTCCCAGACGGCCATAGGATGCCCATCTGCATCAACAGTATGTTTCTTTGCATAGTCTTGCGCAAATGCCAGACTAAACGAGCCTGCTAATATTATTGTTGGAAATAGAATTAAAATTCTTAGCAGTCTCATAATATTCACCATCTTATTGTGTTATATAGGCCCAGTTCTTTGCTCTTAAGTAATTTTGAACCGGCATAATCGTTTCAATTTCACCAGAATATGTAGTAACCGTTAAGATCAGCACATCATTCTTATGAAGCTTATCGATATTCTCTACTGTGTTTTTGGGCAAAATATATACTTTTGCACCATTTGGCGCAGCATCACCTGTCTGCGCATTATATTTTAAATGATCATCACTTATTTCGGCTTCGCTTGAAATTTTAGCATTCGCCGCTTTAAGCTGCTCAACATTAGCCATAAAATTGCCGTTGTTTAATAGGTTGCTACCGATGGGGCCTTCGATAACTTTATTTTGATTTTTAAGGTCATTATCTTTTGGGTCACGGTACGTTAGCGAAACATTTTTAACTTCTTGACCATCAAACGTATTTAATACAATACCTGCTTCATCATCCGTATTTATAAAAAATGTACATCCAACCTCAACATTCTTGCCGCCGCATCCGGGATAAGATACGGCCCAATTTAATGCTTCTTCACGAGGACGAAATGCTGTCCATTCCGTAAAATCATTTGCAGGACGACTATATGGATATTGTCGTTCCGCTGCATCAGCCCCTTCAACAAAAGCTCTCACCGTTTTTTCAAGATTAAAGTAATAACTCGTAATATCCTGAAGTCTGACTTTCGCTTGAACGGCGCCCAATTCTTTTGGCGCACCGCTTTGCAAGGTTGCTTGACTTTCAATGTAATTTACCGTTGATCTTTCTTCGGCCACTTTCACCACCGAATCCATAAACGCATTCCATACTTCTTCATCAGCTTGCGAAAGATAATTTGCTTTCACTTCTTCATAAAGATTATCAAGCATTTTCCATTCATCATCAGTCAAATAATTAAGCAGTAAACCACTTTCTATTCTTCCTTCTTGGCGATGTTGCTCATCAATAATATGAACTTGTCTTGCAAGAATGACGTGGTTGACCATATGGTCCATAGCTTGTTGCTGTGCAATCGCAAGGTAATTATCCAACTGCTCTGAATTGCATGGCACACGGCGGGCAAATATGCGCGCTTCTTTTTTGAACTTTTCAACGCCATCCATTTTGCCGGCAAAGCTACTATTGGCAAATACTATTTGCCCATTTAAAGCTTCCGCCTCAAGACGCGTTAATACTGGACAGTGTTGATTATATTCTTCAATAACGACCATGGCTTGATAGTTCTGAAAAAGCTGTGTTTGATCTTCTTGTGAAAATGCTGGTGATGCCATTAAAGGACCACCCAAACCAATTGTAAGAATTCCAAGTGCTGTTTTTATTTTACCAGAAACCATAAATTATCCTGTTTTGTTATCACTTAAACTCAGCGTAACAACTAAATAAGGCAAAATTTTACTGATGTCTTGATAAAGAGGTTAAAGCTTCATCAATCAAGAAAATATCTGTTAGAAGTGCACGTAAGTGAATTGATGCATTTAAATTATCAATAACCTGCGATCCGATTGAAGGCAGTGACATCACGAGATCAACCGCCTTTTTCGATTTTACTGCATCTTCTTTAAGTACGGATAGATAATTTAAATAAATTTCTGCATTATCGCCTGTTGCATCGTTTATGACCGTTTCAAAATCATCAACAATTGACACAAGTCCATTTTGCATTCTTTCTAAATAGACTCTTATTGAAGGACCACTTCCTCCGCTAGTTGGCTCATCTATCAAACCTTGCGCCGCATAGGCCAACATATATTCATATCCTGCTTCTACATCATTTATAGAATTGCGGAGTGTTTCATTATTATTACTCATAATATTCTTTCTAACTTATTTTGTTTCCCAGCGATCCGGGTCGTGATTTTCATTATATTCTTCTTTTGTCATCCAGCCCTTAATCATTGAACGCAAATACATTGCTTTTTCAGGGCGTAGTGAAAAATAAATATGCATCATAACAAAGCTTACAAAAAAGAGCGTCGACAATCCATGTAAAACATAAAGTATTCCCCAAGTATCCGCATTAAAAATAAAAGGATCCCTTTGCCAAAATGGTGTATCAATTTTCAAAAGCATCAACCAGCCGGTAATTAATGAAATAAGACTTAAGCCCGTCATTCCGTGATGCATAAGTTTTTGTTCTAGTGAATATTTCCCACCACGCACTTTTCCGCCCCCAGCGATAAATTCTTTAATATCCGAAATAGAAATCCACATGGATTTAATTTTCGCCGGACTAAGGGAACGCACTATATGAATTAGTACAGCAATTGTTAAAGCAACACCCGCTATCCAATGTGGTTCAATCCATTCAAATTCAGCTCCGAGAATCGGTGTGACACCAGTTGCAAGTAATATCAAAATGCATACTGCCATTACCCAGTGAAATAATCGACTTAGCCCACTATGGCGGACTACTTGATCTTTATTGTCATCCATTCTTAATACTTCGCTAAAAAATAGCGCCTTTTTTGTAGTTTCCCGTTATTTTGCATCTAGACTTACCAGATATCAAGTTATATAGTAACATTATCTCTTAACGGGAGGTAATAAATATCTCAAGAAAAATCACAAAAATATTCAAGAGATATGAAAACATCGTATTAACAGCGTCAAAATCACCAATTGGGATTATTTGGTGTAATTGACTTTGTCGAGACATTTTTTATGTCTGTTGGATATGTTGCAACAAAATGTATAGAAATTTTAATGTGGAGGAGCACAATTTTATGCAAAAAAAATTCAGTTCAGATCGCTACGATCCTCTGAGCACAGAGAAAGATGACGTTTCCCGACGCCATTTCATCAAAGGCGTAATTGCCGCTGGTGCTGTTGCCGGGACGGCGACTATGGTCACAGGCTGTTCAGACAGTGGTGACAGTTCAGGTGGTTCTGCCGCCGGATCAGTGGAGCGTATGATTTCTATCAACGTCAACGGTATGTCTCGTACTGTCGATGTGGCCGCAAATGAAACACTCGAACACACACTTCGAAATAAGTTAGGCCTTACAGGAACGAAAATCGGTTGCGACCGTGGTTCATGTGGTGCATGTACGGTAATGATCGATGGCGTTACACAAAATAGCTGTTCAATCCTTACACATACAGTACGTGATGCAGCGGTCGTAACAGTTGAAGGCGTAGGTGGCGGAAACGGCCAAATGCATGCAGTACAACAAGCAATGATCGAAGAGCTTGCGCCACAGTGTGGTTTCTGTACTCCAGGTCAGGTTGTTTCAGGTGTCGCTTTACTACAGCGCAATCCAAATCCTTCACGCGAAGAAGTGCGCACAGCGTTGGCTGGTAACCTTTGTCGTTGTGGTGCCTACAACAACTACGTTAACGCAATTGTTAAAGCAGCAGGGAGTGCGTAATAATGGCTGAAAAATTAATTGGTAAAGATTTTACCCCACAAGACGTACAAGCCAAAGTTATGGGAACCGGTAAATATTCCGAAGATTTCCGTAAAGAAGGTATGTGCTATATGAAAATGCTTCTTAGCCCAATGCCAAGTGCAAATGTCACTAGCTTTGATGCATCAGAAGCACTCGCAATGCCGGGCGTGTTAGGTATTCTTACTGCAGATGAAGTTCCTGCAGCGGATGAGCCAAGCTACCCGATGCTTACAAACAAACCTCGTCAGCTCGGTATGCCGATTGCTGCTATTGCAGCAGAATCAGAGCAAATCGCGGCTGAAGCCCTTGAAAAAATTAAAGTGGCTTATGAACCACAACCATTCGTGCTTGATCCTCTAGAGAGCCTCTACCCTGGTGGACCAAATGCACTTGAAAGCGGAAACGTTACTGGTGGTGAAGGTAATCTTCCTATTCATAAGCGTAAATGGTCAGCACGCGATTTTGCTGAAGCAGGTGATGATAAACTTCCAATGGGTGAAGCACCTGACGAATGGACTG
>NZ_CBFIEP010000096.1:0-2427 GCF_965661635.1 Pseudemcibacter sp.
CCAGAAGTGACAGTTAGTGATGCTGTTATGCGCCTTGATCTTGGTGAACTTCAAACTTTGATGTTTAGAAACAGCGGGCATGGCGGCATTAATGTTGTTTATAGAAGACCTGATGGTAACATCGGTTGGATAGATCCCAAACCATCTTAATTTTTCTAGAGAAAAAAAGAGCAACTTCCTTATGGAATTATCAAATCTAATCAACTTGGAAACTATTTACCCCAATATGAAGGCAAGCAGCAAAAAGCAGCTACTTCAAGAGTTGGGGACAATCGTTAAAGATAAAATCGGTAAACCTATATTTGAAATTGCTAGTGTTCTTATGGAACGTGAGCGATTGGGTTCAACGGGTGTTGGACATGGCGTTGCTATTCCGCATGGACGATTTTCTGAATTAGATCAGATTTGTGGTGTTTTCGTAAAGTTAGATAAGCCAGTTAACTACGATTCAATTGATGATCAACCGGTTGATCTTATTTTCTTATTGCTCGCACCAGAAGAAGCGGGTGCAGATCATCTAAAAGCACTAGCAAAGATCTCTCGTATTTTTCGGGATCAGGCAACTTGTGCAAAATTGCGTGGCGCTGATAATAGCGACGCTATTTATGCAATACTAAATTCTGTTCAATAATAAAAAAGCACTCCGCTGATCATCATCGGAGTGCTTTAATTTTTCATCATATAAAACGATTGATTATGCGTCATCTTCCGGTTGAGGTGGAAGCTCTTCACGGTATTTAAATTGATCCGCTAATTTCTTATCGCTTTCTGCTTCAGGAATATCACCTTCTGTCACTTCCGGTGGGCGTACCCAACAATCAGTTCCAAGCTCAGAAATTTTCTGACAAGCAACTCTTGCTTCTTCATAACTGGTTAATGGGCCAGCATTTAATCGGTAAAAATAACCATTTAGTTGCTGAGCGCGATCACCGAAATCAATTTCAGAACGACGTGGTTCTAATTGACCGATAATATCAAAGTACTTTTCTTTCAGTTTTTCCCAACCTGGGCGAAGTTCTTCTTTAGTACGGTATGCTGCAATTTGCAGTGCCCAGCCTTCTGGTCCAAGTAGCGCAGGCACACCATCATCTTCTGGCTCAGGTGCCGGCTCTGGAGCAGGTTGTAATTGTGCAACATGCTCAGGCGGAACCTCGACTAATCGAGCAACCGTAATGGCTTTTGTTAGCTCATTATCATCATCATTAAACACTTCATTTGCAACATCTGAAAGATCTGTTAAATCATTACCAGATTGAGACAATACGGCATCAAAACGATCATCAGCAGGCAGTGCAGTTAAAATACGATAATAATTTAAATTCTCGTTGGTAAGATCAGGACTGCTATCAATTGAAAGAAGTCTTGCTGACATCATTTCATTACCTGAAAGAGCATATGCCATTGCAAGGTTTTGACGATGTGTCGCACCCGCATTTTTATGTTGTGCTGCTTGTTTAAGAACCGAGATTGATTCGTCATGTCGCGATTGAAGAGCTAGAGACATCCCATAATTATTTAAAAGTTTTAAGTTATCAGGGTCTAAAGCTAAACCGTCTTTATAAACCTCAAGTGATGCTTCACGATGTCCTTGCATATCTAACGCAATTGCAAGCGAACTCATTGTATCGACATCTTTGGGATTAACACGTGCTGCTTGCTGTAAATACGGAAGCGCGCGTGTAGGACGATTAAGAGCCAGATAACTAGCGCCGAGTCCTTTTAAAGCTTCAACATTTTGTCCATTTTTACTAATGGCTTGCTGAAATGCATCAGCGGCATCATTATATTGACCAATTGCACTCAGGCTTTCACCAAGTCCGACTAATGGTGCTGCAGCATCAGGTTGAAATTTATGGGCACGGCGATAAAGTGGGATAGCCGCATTTGGGTCACCATTTTCCATCATTTCATTAGCGAGCATTAAGAAACTGTTGTTTGAGTTTGCAACTTGAACTGAACCCTCACCAGTATACCCGCCAGGAACATTCGCTTCGACGCGCTCCATTGGTGCATTTTCCTCATTGGGGCGATAAACACTGGCTTGTTCACCGTTAAAACCCGCATTAGAGCAAGCAGACGTAAAAAACGTCAAAGCCAGCGCGGCAAACGGTCCAAATTTTAAGTTATCTTTTAGAGTTCTTTTATTTTCATTATTTAGTTTGACATTCTTCATATCAAATTCCAATCCGATTTAACTGATTATTTTAATTTTTAAGACAGCTACAATCACTGATATTACAAACTTTGTCTTCTTCACTTAGATACATTTCAAGAGCGTCAGATATTATATCCTGACAACTTTTTCTAGAATGAGCCGCATATAGGCGCAGTTTTAAATGATCGTTCTGCTCCATTCTAAGGGTCATTGCTATTCTCTTACCTGCTTTCGCAGTATTCTTAACTGGTGGCTGTTCTGTTTTAGAACTT
>NZ_CBFIEP010000097.1:0-11440 GCF_965661635.1 Pseudemcibacter sp.
GGACCACCAAATATGCCTGATAATGTTCGCCCAGCAAGCATTGAATAAGTATCGAAAGCATGGGAACATAAATAAGTGCTTACCGATAAGCCAATTAGGAAAAATATTACCGCTTTTTTACGGTCGAAACGATCAAGGTAAGGGGCCACTAAAATTGCAGAAAATGCGGCAGCAAATGTATAGATACCGCCTAGCAATCCCATATTAGAAGATGGGATCCCTATCCCTATGGTTAAATCCGGACCAAGGGGTAATATAAGCATAAATTCGATAACATTGGCCAACTGAATTAGGGCAGAAAGCCAAACTACCTTGTGCTCTAATCTAATGTCTGACATTTAATGACCTGATGAAATATGCATGATGTTTTGCAAAACTATACTCTTCAATATGGTTTTTTCAATCTATAATATAATTATGCTCACGATGATTTCACAAAAGTGTATATTGATCTAAAAATACGAAAATGATAGCTTCTGCTTATAAGAAAATTAAACAATAACGAAATCCGCTGTATTACTATAGCGTAAAAAGATAAATAAGGGTACATCGTTAATTAATGAGGTCGATTTTTTAAATGAAAAAAATACTCTTGCTCACAGCTTTTCTTGTTGTTTTTACCCCAGTTTCGTTTTTATCTGCAGCGTCTAATGATCCTTTACCTGTCGAGAATGGAGTATCTTGGGAACTTGCAAGTTACCGCAAAGAAAATATTTCTAACATAAACTATGATATTGATCTTGAAATTTATGAAATGCCGAATGTACCGATTACGGCAACGTCAGTCATTAATTTTGACCTTAAGCGAAAAACACAAGACCTACAGATTGATTTTAAAGAGAAAAGATCACAATTGTCCCGGCTATGGGTGAACGGTAAGAAACGGCAAATCAATTTTAAAAATGAACATATTATCATTAACAAAAAGAACCTTATTGTAGGTTCAAATACTATTAAAATTGAATATTTTGCTGGGAACGGGGCTTTAAACAGAACGCCTAGTTTTATGTATACTCTTTTTGTACCAGATAGAATGCGCACAAGCTTTCCAAGCTTTGATCAGCCTAATTTAAAGGCAACCTTTGATTTGAAATTAACAATCCCTGAAATATGGGAAACCATTTCGAGCGCACCCATAAAGCGCGAGCGTATCAGACGAAAAAAGAAACGCGTCGAATTTGAAACATCAGATTTAATGAGCACTTATCTGTTTTCATTTGTGGCCGGACGATTCATTAAAGTGACCAAAAAAATTGATGATGTTGAGCTAACAATGCTCCACCGCGAGCCAGACAAAGAAAAAGTTAAGAGAAACGAGGATGAAATTTTCCGCCTTCATAAGGCGTCTCTTGATTATATGGAAGAATATACCGGTATAAAGCAGCCCTTTAAAAAGTTTGGCTTTGCGTTGATACCCAGTTTTCAATTCGGAGGCATGGAACATGTTGGTGCCATTCAATATCAGGCAAATACATTGATGCTTGAAAAGAACCCCTCACCTAATGAGCTTTTGGGTCGTGCGGCACTAATTGGCCATGAAACAGCGCATATGTGGTTTGGCGATCTTGTAACAATGGATTGGTTTAATGATGTGTGGACAAAAGAAGTGTTTGCAAACTTTTTTGCCGCGAAATTGGTTAATCCAAGTTTTCCAGAAATTGATCATCAGCTTAGATCACATTTAAGGCTCCACCCAAGTGCATATGCGGTAGACCGCACCGAAGGGCCAAATCCTATCAGACAGGAGCTTCCTAATCTGAATGAGGCTGGAACATTATATGGTGGTATTATTTACAACAAAGCGCCAATTATGATGCAGCAATTGGAAATACTTCTGGGTGAAGAAAAGTTCCGTGAAGGTATCCGTAAATATTTAAATGCATTTGCGTTTGATAATGCCACCTGGACCGATCTAATCGCAATTCTTGATAAGCGCACTGATGTAGATCTTAATAACTGGAGTGAGGTATGGGTAAATACACCAGGACGCCCAACATTTACTGTAAATAATAATGCTGAATTAGATCAAATTTATCCTGCAAATCAATCGAGAAAATGGCCACAAAAATTTGCCTTTAAAAAAGGCGCGGCACCATATGAAATTTCCTTTATGACAGATTCAATTGCTCTGGGTCAATTTGGCAACTGTGCAAATGATAATCTGTTATTTAATTCTGATGGTCTTGGTTATGGCCTTTTCCCAATTGAAAAAAATTATATTAGATATAATTGGGATACCCTTTCCCCGCTTGAGCGTGCGGCAGGCTTTGTTAGCCTTTATGAGCAGCTGTTAGAAGGAAATGGCACCATAACGCCTAATGAATATCTAAACTTAATTATTTGGGCTATGGAACGCGAAGATAATCCATTGATTATCAATCATCTTTTGCGACAAATGATTTCAATCTTTTGGTCATTACTTAATCAAGAACAAAGACTTGAGATTGTCGCCTCACTGGAAAATGCGTTATGGGTACAGGTTACTAACCCATCCGTTGATACCGGTAATAAACGTGCTTTTTTTAGAAGTTATGCCAATATTGCGTTAACAGAAGATAGCATTTCAAATACGAGGAAAGTTTGGGATAATTCGCTTGAGATCGATAACCTAAACTTAGCGACAAGAGATTATACAAATCTTGCTGCTATTCTTGCGATAAAAATTCCTGATCAAGCGGAAGAAATTGTTGAAGCCCAAACGCCGCGCGTAAATGGTCTTGATAATCAGAGAAGATTTGAATTTATAAAATATTCATTGTCAGATAGGCAAAAAACGCGTGATGATTTTTTTGATGCACTTTTAAGTGAAAGAAATCGCCATACAGAAGCATGGGTGTTAAGCGGGCTTAATTATCTTCATCATCCTTTACGTGCAGAACAATCCGAAAAATATATTCAGGATAGTTTGGAAATATTGCAAGAAATACAAATGACCGGTGATATCTTTTTCCCTGGACGCTGGCTTTCGGCAACCCTTAGATATTATCAAAGCGATAGTGCGGTTGAAACGGTGCGTAATTTTTTAAATGATCGCCCTGATTATAATAAACAGCTTAAAATGAAAATATTGCAAGAAGCGGATGATTTATTCCGTGCCAATAAGATTTTAAAACAAACCACTAGTGCATCCAATTAGTTAATAATTTAATATTATATCAGCTGATGATAATGGCGTTAACGGTATTCTCAGTGATATGATTTTAACCTTTACAGGTGGGGTTCAATGCTCTAAATCATCAGCATATTTTTTAAGGAATTTTTATGCTTGGTAATTTAATTGACCCGCTCTATCGCTTTCGTATGTTAGCCCTCGTTGAGGGTGTTTCTTATCTTTTGATTTTATTTGTAACGATGCCGATGAAATATTACATGGGCATTGGTATTTTGAATAAAATAGTTGGTTGGGGCCATGGTATTCTTTTCGTGATATATATAATTCTCGCCTTTGAAATATTAATCAGACGGCGTATTAATTTTTGGCAATTTTTGCGGGTTCTTATTGCATCTATTATCCCATTTGGCACATTCTTCAACGAGAAAATGTTAAAAGAACAACAGCAATTACATTCAGCAAAACAATTACTTAGCGATTAACCCGCATTGTTGATGGTGGATATTTTTCAAGTAAATTGGCGGGCCTTATGGGACGTTTTGTAAAGTTTCCACCGCAATTTGGGCATTTTCCTTTATAATGATGATCGACGCAATTTCGCAAAATGTGCATTCAAATGTACAGATCATTGCGTCACTTGCATCAAAAGGAAGATCCTTATCACAATGTTCACAGTTGGGGCGTAATTCCATCATTATTTGTTCTCCTAATGGATGAATATTTATTTTACCTCTAAAATATATTACACTGTCGCATTATGCTTGCTGAAAATCAAAAATATTATATTTTGATAGCAGATTTAAGATTTTGGGACTTGCTATGAAAGACAATGTAATTCAATTAAATTCTTCAGAAAAAAACTTTACCGATACGATTGAAGATTTTCCCAATCGAGATTGGATTGAAGCCGGTATTAAAATTCTTCGTGAAAAGAGTGTTGAGGCTCTGACAAGTAAATCAATTTCACAAGAAATTAAGAAGGAAGAAAAAGAGTTCAGTCGCCTTTATAATGGTATGGAGAGCTATATGGAGGCGCTTCTTGACTATTGGTATGAGAAAGAAACCCTTAAATATATTGATATGCTTGATGAGATGACGGGCGACGCTGCAGATTTGGTGCTAGTCATGACAGAAATTATCCACAACATAGATAAGTCCGATGAAATAGCCATCCGTAATATGGCATTAAAGTGCCCGAATGCACACGCTGCGCTTGCCCGTGTGGATAGAACGCGCCTTGATGTAGCCATCGGCCTTTTTAAAGAGATGGGTTTTTCCGAAAAGGAAAGCGAAATCAGATCAAAAATATTCTATACATCGGAAATCGGCACGGAATATACATCCATTTCATCGTCACTAGAGCAGAAAATAGCCAGAACAAAGCTGTTGATGGTCCGAGATTAGGCGCTTTGCCGCCTTATTTAATGTTGAAATCTCTAAGAAAGTCTGCAAGACGCATTTCTTCGATAATGTCATCGTTGCCGTTATTAAAACGACGCCTTGCAATGGTATAAGGCAGCGTGTTATTGGCAATTCTATCCACAAGCAATAACCATTCCCCTTTTTTCGCGACACGTGTGTCTGGGTCAACGATGATGTCTTCTCGTTTGTAATTAACGATTGGGAAAATTTGTTGGCGTAAACTTGTTGCTAAATAAGGGATATAAGATACATCCATCCGGGTTGATTTTTCATCAAAACAGTTGATAAATGCAAGCTTAGGTGTATCGGACGCATTGTTATTGCGCCTTGCGATGATGAAATATTCATATTCTTCGCCGATAAGCATGTCATTATTGGATGCAAAGACACGGAAGCTCTCATTGCCACCCTTAAAGCTTTCTGTAACTTCAATATCAAGGATTTGTCCGCAAACGATGTTTTTATTGTCTTCATCGTAGTCATATCTGACTTCTTCGCTGCCGACGATCTTGCCACGCACCACCTTAGACGCGGTATTTAACATGCGATTATAGGTATTCCTTTGGGCAAATGATGTATTTGTCCATGATAATATTATAATAATTAATGATGATGATAATAAATAGTTTAATTTCATGATTTTACGATGGTTACTTCATTTAATAGATTAAATAATCTGCATATCTTCTTCAGCGACAAATGCCATCGCATGACAAAGCGCGACCGAAATCCAATGTTCTTCTAAATTAATGTCCTCTTTTATCGCAGTAAAGAAGTATTTTTGCTGCTCAAGAATTGATTTATCATATTCCTGATCGGAAAAACGGATGATATACCCATTATTATTGATGGTATTGTTCTCATTGATGGTAATGACACCGCTTTTTGACTCAATTCTGCGAATAGGTTTATTATTTGGATCAATTTTGGGGCCAAAACCGCTTTCAAAATTAAAAATCGACCCATCCGAGAATTTCATGGTCATTTTTGTGTTGTTGATGGTTGGAATATCGTCAAATTGACGTTCCCCGACCGTATCAATGTCGGTAACTTCAGCGTCACACATCTGGTTCATCACATCGATATAATGAATGCCACAATCCACAAGTGGCGAAAGACCGGCGTCTAAGATATCCTGATGAAGCTGCCATTCTTCGCCCGTGCTATGTTGATTGCAATTGGCGGTAAAGGTTATTGGTGGTACTTGCGCACGGGCCAGTTCGATAAACTTCTTCCATATAGCATCATGCCGAAGAATTAAGCCAACCACCAACTTTTTACCAGTTTCACGCGCCTTTGCTATGGTATAGCCCGCTTCCCGTCGCGTTAAACCAAGCGGTTTTTCAACGAATACATCGGCACCTGCCTCCATCGCGAGGCTTGAATATAGGCCGTGAGTATCCGTATAGCTACTGATTATGACAGCGTCTGGTTTTTCTTCGGCGAGTGCTGCCTTATAATCGTTATAAAGGCGCGCATTTGGAAATTCCGCCGTTACATGGGGCCATTTCTCGAAATTACGCGCGACAAGGCCGCAAATTTCAACATCCGGGAATGTGGCGGCTGCTTTTGCGTGAGCGAAGCCCATGCGGCCTACCCCGGCGATTAATACACGTATCATACTAACAAATGGTCCTTATTTTGCCGCAAAACAATAAAAATAGCCATTACCGCCCGTTGCGATAAGGTTTTGTTGACTGCATCCGCGTGATGGATGGGCAAAATTCCAGGATGTTGGGTTAACCCCGCCCCCTTGTCGGTCATGGTGACCCACATTACCGCTGCCGTCTTCGGCGCTTGATGTCCAATTGGAACATGTATTTTCACTCATCATCCCCATAAGATCACTGCCGGTTAAAATATCATGTTGGTTCGGGCTATCGCCACGGCCATTGATCATCATCCCCATTTCAGAAAGTGAATTTTCCTTTGATAATTTATTATTATCTGAATGAAGGTCATCAATATCACGTGCAACCATCACGCCTTTGGCATTATACCAGGGGCCTTGGCCAATGCGGTCACGGGCATTAACGCCTCCATCGCCATTAGTTGATAAATAGGCCTTCCAGTCTTTATCACCCTGCCCTGCGGCCGTCGCTAGCGATTTAAAAATCATATCAGCACCCGCTAAACCGCCAAGGTTACCGCCGTCGCCTGAACCTTTTGACGTGATAAAGAAACTCATTGATGTATCCTGCGCCATCGCACTGGTACTCAGCAGCGCCGCTCCCGCCAACATAAGTATATTTCGCTTAAATCCCATTTTTTGCTCCTTTATTTTTTGTGATAAAATAGATGATAACAAAGTTCTCAATTTAAAGCAAAAAAAGCCCCGCCGTTTATTACAGCAGGGCTTTTGGTCATTCTAATTTAAGTTTATTTTTCTTTATAGGCCGCTTCGACGGCGTCATATTCTGCGCTTAATTCCGTTAGGCGATCGACACTGTCTTTGCCTGGAACCTGATCCGCGTCAGAGTTAATGTTATAAAGATAGCTGATCATACCAACGAGGCCCGCTTTTGGATAAATGATATTCGGGGTTCCAAGTGTGCGGATTGTTGCGTGAACTCTGTCAAAGTCAGCGTTTGCATCTGCGCCACGTTCTTCGTTGCTTTGGCCGCGGTATTGACGGTGTAGGGCACGATGTTCTGTATTTGATTGAACTTCAAGCTTTCTTGATTTGCTCAAAAGATCAGAAATCACCATCTGCATTTGGGTTTGATTGGCAAGATCAGTCACATTAATCCCCTGATCCGTGACACGTGGATCAGGAATAAGATCAAAGCTTGCTTCTGACATTTGACCATCAATGGTGACACGAGCAGTATATGTGCCCGGTGTCGCAATCGGACCGTCACTATAACGGCGGGATGCGTTTTGATGCCATGGGCCAAGATGCTGCATGTTCCAGCGGAAACGATTAAGACCAGCATCCATTTCAAGATCACCGGTAATAATATGCATTGGCGAGTCCAAATCATCATCTTTCGCGTCAGAGCCGTCGTTAACATATGTGGTCACCACATCACCCGCACTATCAAGGATTTCAAGCTTAATGGATGAATGTTCCCCTTCAGGGACATAATAATCAATTGAAACGCCTGGACGTGGTAATTCAGGAACGCCTGCTGATGTTCCGTCGCGCGGTACACCACGTGGATGGCGATAACGGAATGTGTCCTTTGGCTTCATAACGGAAACCACATTGCCGCCTGCTGTGGCAGCCGCCGCCGCCGATTGAACATTATCAAGCACCCAGAAACCACGACCCATTGTTGAAATGGCAAGGTCACCACGGATGAATTTGATATCGGTTATCGGTGTCACCGGAAGGTTTTGTTGGAATGCTTCCCAACTTTCACCGTCATTGGCGGACATAAACATGCCAAATTCGGTACCAGCGATAAGCAATCCTTCATGATCCGGGCTTTCGCGAACAACACGAACCGGGAAATCCTCTGGAATGCCGTCTGTAATCAGATCCCAACTGTCACCGTAATCGGTGGTGCGGTAAATATATGGTTTCCAATCATCAAACATATAACGAAGTACAGTGATATAAGCTTTACCGGCGGTATGGCGGCTTGTTGCGACACTATCAACTCGTCCCCCTTCTGGCATGCGCGGTGTTACATTCTGCCATGTTGCACCGTCATCACGGGTTACATGCACAGGGCCATCGTTTGACCCGATCCAGATCACACCTTTTTCAACGGTGCTTTCCTGAATGGAATAAATCACGCTGTAATATTCTTCGCCGGTGATGTCGCGGGTAATTGGTGCACCGGAAATCACCTGCTTATCCGCTTCATTGGCGGTTAAATCCGGTGAAATTTGTTCCCATGTCACACCATCATCACGGGTTCTGTGTAAATATTGTGACCCGTGATAAACCACATCCGCGTCATGTGGTGACACATGAATGGGGGCAACACGTTGAAAACGATATTTCAAATCGGCAGGATTATGACCATAAATATTGGTAGCCCCCACATAATAGGCGCGCTCGGTCCCCGTGCGTTTATCAAATGTACCAAAGCGTCCTTTACAATCCGAATAAACGATATTGTGGTTTCCTGGTTTTGGCACCGCCGGCCCTGTTTCACAGCCGCCCGCATATTGGATGAATGCATTGGTATGCTGTGTGCCAAATGGCGCATTTGAGGGCACCGATATGGTGCTGCCGTTATCCTGCATTCCTGCGTAGAGCCAGTATGGATGCTGATCATCAACTTCAACTTGATAAACCTCTGTTGTGGGTTGGTTAAACTGTGTTGACCATGTTTTACCACCATTATGGGTGACATTAGCACCGCCATCATTGGCTTGAATAAACAGATCAGGATTATTCGGATTGATCCACATGTCATGGTTATCACCGTGCGGTACAGGCATGGTCACCCATGTTTTACCACCATCGACGGATTTCCTTAATGGATTGGCGTTTGAATAAATGATTTTCTCATTTGTGGGATCAATATCAAGATTGGTATAATAAAACGGTCGATTTTGAATACCTTTATCATTTGACACATGGGTCCATGTTTCACCCATGTCGACGGACCAATAAAGCCCCCCTTCCGGGTTTGGTGCTTCTACAAGGGCGCCAAGCACACTTGAATTGGCCGCCGTGGTGGCAAGGTCGATTTTACCCACAAGCCCCGTCGGAAGACCATTATTGATTTTCTTCCATGTTTTACCGGCATCAATGGATTTATAGATGCCGCCTTCGTCTTGGCTCATTTCACCGCCGGAAATAATGGTCCATGGTTTACGGTCGGCTTTCCATGCGGATGCGTAAACGATGTTCGGATTGCTTGGGTGGAATTCAACGTCAACGATACCGACGCTATCGGAAATATAAAGAACCTTTTCCCATGTGGCGCCGCCGTCCGTTGTTTTATAAAGGCCGCGATCCTCATTTGGACTAAAAGCGGATCCAATCGCCGCAACATAAACGGTATCATTTGAACGCGGGTCAATTTCAACCGCGCCAATTTGTCCGGTATTATCAAGGCCGATGTGGGTCCATGTTTTACCGCCGTCCATGGATTTATAGGCCCCCTTACCCGCAATCACATTGGATCTTAGGCCATCTGACCCGGTGCCCACATAGACGATATTGGCATCATTTTGCGCA
Source organism: Pseudemcibacter sp. (assembly GCF_965661635.1). Lineage (NCBI taxonomy): Bacteria > Pseudomonadati > Pseudomonadota > Alphaproteobacteria > Emcibacterales > Emcibacteraceae > Pseudemcibacter > Pseudemcibacter sp. The sequence continues at coordinate 9,678 of NZ_CBFIEP010000097.1, forward strand.
ACCGCGATATCACCAATTGATGGTGTGGCGAAATATCCGTCGGATACGTTATTCCATGTGGTGCCGTAATCGTCCGTTTTCCATAAACCGCCGCCAGATGCCCCTAAATAAAATGTGGCAATCTCATCAACTGTCCCTGCAACCGCCGTGACGCGCCCGCCACGTGTTGGCCCAACATTACGAAATTCATAGCTTTCATATTTCCCGCCAATATTAACTCCGGTCGCAAGCGCAACTTGTGATGCTGCCGCCGGAAGCGTACAAAGCGCCGCACTAAGCAGAAATTTATTAAATTTATTCATGGAATGTTCCCTTATATAGTCCCTAATTTGCTGAAAATAAGCTAGCACAGGAACATATCAAGGAGCAAGGGGGCGATGTTACTTTATTACAGATTACATCTACCTATTAATATTAAGTTTTGCTTTATGGGTTTCTAACCATTTTCGGAGTGAGGAATTTTGTGCGTTTGGCGGTGTTTTGATTTAGGTCTTTCCATTCGCCATCATATTCCATTTGGATATAGGCGCAAGTTGGCACATTGACGATATCAGTACCGCACATTCTATTGCTGAATTCGGTAATCGCCGGGTTGTGGCCAACGATGGTGACGTCATTTAGGTCGTCGGGTAAGTCATGACACCAGTCAAGCAAATCACCCGCGCTAAAAGTATAAAGCCGATCATCAATATGCCAATCGATGGACCGTCCGGGTAAATGGCTTGCGATATTTTCAATGGTTGTGCAGGCGCGTACCGCGGGGCTCGTATAAACATTTTTAAAGTCACAACCCGCATCAAGGATATGTCGTGCCATCACCTTGGTAGCAAGAAGTCCTTTTGCGTTTAAGGGACGTTCAACATCGCTTAATTTTGGATGGTTCCAATCGGATTTCGCATGTCTGATTAAATGAAGCCGTTTGATCATAAGCCGTTTATTTCCCCTTTTAAAAACACTAAATATACGCGAAACTTAAGGAAAATTGTCATCTCCAGCCACAATAAAGTCAAGAATTAATTAAAATTGTATCAATTTGCCATGGGGGTTCATATTTGTTAGGCTCGCAAAATAAATAATAAAATATCGATAAATAAACATGAGAGGGATTAAAAATGGACTTACTTGTCGCGGGGATATTATTATGGTCCGGGGTTCATTATATACCGGGGTTTATGCCGGGTTTAAAAAAGTCACTAGTTGAAAAGTTTGGAAATGGCTACCGTGGATTATTTACATTATTAATTGTTTTAAGCCTTGTGATGATTGTTTTTGGCTGGCGATCATCCGAAATTGAAATCATTTATGATCCGGTGCCTAGCGCATTACAATTAACAAGCGTTTTAATGCTGATCTCGCTTTATTTATTTGGCGCGGCGCAAGGCGCAAGCAATATAAAACGTTTCATTCGTCACCCCATGTTAACGGCTGTGATCGTCTGGGGCGTGGCGCATTTATTATCCAACGGTGATAGCCGCAGCATTATATTATTTGGCGGCATGATTATTTGGGCCATTTCGGAAATATTGATCATCAATAAACGTGAAGATGCCTATGATGCGCCGGGCGCGGTGCCGATGAAAAATGATGTGAAGAAAATCATTATTGCCTGTGTTGTATATGCGGTGCTTGTTTTCGGACATCCATATTTCACAGGAATGCCTGTTATGGGGGCGATGTAATCTACTGGGTTACGAACCGCTAGACATAGGAATAAACCAGAAAACCAATAACCACCAAAAAAACCACCTTCACCACTAAAAAGG
>NZ_CBFIEP010000098.1:0-7760 GCF_965661635.1 Pseudemcibacter sp.
TAGAAAAATATTACGATTCTTTTTATGAATTAGTCGAAAACTACTATGACAGAATGAATGCTGATGAAAATCAATCTGAGGAACAACCAACATTAAAAAGCATGATGGCAAGCTTAGACAAGACCAACGATAAAGTCGTGGAAGCCCCTAAGCCTAAAAAAGAAAAAGATACGAAGCCTAAGACCATTCCGCAATACGAACATATTTTTCCAAAAAGTGTTGTTCCAGAAATGGGGCCTATGCAACTTGATAAACTTGAGCGTAACCTTTTAACCATGGATATGTTCAATATGATTAAGCAACAAAATATTTGTGTTGTCATGAATAATATTGCCCCCGAAATCATTTATACAAAAAAATATTTTTCGCTTAAAGAAATCAACAAATCTGTATTGCCAGATTATAATATTGAAGGCGATAAATGGTTGTTTCAAAGGTTAACAAAGACATTTGATATAAAAATGATGAAAACTCTCGTCGAATATCAAAGTTTCCCAGATCACTTTCTGTCTATAAATATGAATGTAGCAAGCATTCTAACGAAAGAATTCGATCAATTTATTGCAAAACAAAAACAAATGTCAGAAATGCCTATCATTCTCGAGATATCTTTATTTGATATTATGTCCGATTTAGCAGAATATTATATAGCCCAAGCGAAACTCAAAAGCCTTGATTGCAAAATCTGCATATGCCGCATGGATATACAATCCTTATATGTTTTAGATAGAGAACTGATAAATGTAGATTTCTTAAAAATTCGTTGGAATAAAACCTATATTTCTAAGCTAAGCGATGAAGAAAAAAACAAAATTTCAAATGCAATCGCCACTCAAGGTAAAATGCGTGTCGTAATGTCAGATTGCGATTCACAAAACGCCATTACATTCGGAAATAATCTTGGTATCGTCATGTTTCAAGGTTTTGAAATTGATAAAATGCAGGGACTTTAAAAAGGATGCTTAGTACTCAGCGCCTGCATCTTCTAACATTCTTTCCATTGTTCTAAGGCGCCTATTTTCTCTTGCTAAATCAAGTGGTGTTCTACCTGTATTATCAGCCATGGACCAATCTGCGTTAGCAGCAAGAAGAATTTTCACTGATTCGCGATCATTTGCTCTAACGGCTTTATATAATGAAGTTTCACCGTTCCGATCAGCTGCATTCACATCCGCATTTTGAGATATTAGCAATTCAGCTATTTTATGTGCCTTAAGTCGAACCGCCACCATTAATGGCGTTTCGCCAGTAGATTTTTTAGCAATCTCAGTTTTTGCATTATCATTCAATAATAACGTGACCATTACACTATCTTTTAATGTAGAAGCAATATAAAGCGGCGTTTCACCATCCGCGTCGTCGCGAGTATTTACATTCGCCCCTTTTTTCAGATAATTTTGAAGCTTTCCATAATCTTTCGTTTTTACTGCCTTAAGCAAATTATATGCATCGGAAAAACTGTTTTCCTGAGTGTTCCCACTGACGGTCATGGTCAGAGCGACCACAAGCGATAAGAAAACTTTATGCTTTACGTTTTTTAAAAGACGCATTTTAAACTCCAGACTTTATAATTAGGCGAAGTCATATTATATATAATAAACATCTTAGTGAGTCTATTGTTAACCTAACCTGAAGCAGAACATAGAAATGAGTAAAACAGAAACACCTAAAAAGCCCAACATGCGAATTTTACTTAGTCTCGTGCTCGTTATCATCGCAGTAATTGTATGGATGCAGTTTTTAAATAAAGAAAATACGCCTACGGCTGCTGAAAACAGTAGAGCTTTAATTGGTGGCGAGTTTTCTTTAACTAACCATAAAGGCGAACCCGTTACAGATAAAGATTTCCTCGGTAAGTATATGATTGTTTACTTTGGTTATACCTTTTGCCCAGATGTCTGCCCTATGGATCTGCAAATTATGGCAGATGCCATGAGAATTTTACCGCCCGAAGAATTAGAACAAGTTAATCCCGTCTTTATAACCATTGACCCAGAACGTGATACCGTAGATGTTATGGCCGAATATGTTAGCTACTTCCACGATGATATGATCGGATTAACGGGCACCAATGAACAGGTAGATTCCATAAAAAAAGCATACAGAGTTTATGCCGCCAAGGCTGATGATAGTGCTGATTATCTTGTTGATCACACCTCTTATACATATTTTATGGATAAAGAAGGTACCCTCCTAAGACATTTTAATCACGGTGAAGACCCTGAGGCAATGGCAAATACAATCTCTTCACTGATAGAGTAGTTTTAGATATGAGCACACCTTTCTGGCAAGAAAAATCGCTAGATGAAATGTCTCAAGATGAATGGGAAAGTCTCTGTGATGGTTGCGGGCTTTGTTGTCTTCATAAATTAGAAGATTATGATACTGGTGATGTTTCTTATACCAATGTTGCCTGTCGTTTACTTGATATTGATACTTGTAGATGTCGCAAATATACGAAACGTAAAAAGCTAGTCCCTGATTGCGTTATTTTAAAACCTGAAGATGTTCAAAAATTTAAGTGGCTCCCTAAAACATGCGCATACCGTCTCATTTTTGAAGGTAAGGATCTTTTTGATTGGCATCCATTAATAAGTGGTTCCGGATTGACTGTTCATAAGTCTGGTATTTCCATTTCGCAAAAAGCAATTTCAGAAAGAGACGCAGGTGACCTTGAAGATCATATCATTGATATAAGTGAGCGTTGAAATGACAACGATAAATGATTTTAATCCCGACTTTAAAACCCATAAAAGAGCGAAACGAATTAAGCTGCGCTATGACGCGATTAACGATCGAGCCGTGATTACCATGCCGCGTTTTACGAGTAAGCTTTCAGCACTAAAATTTGCAACATCGAATATAGAATGGTTAAAAGAACAACGCACCAAAACGCCAAAGCCAATTTACTTAATAGATGGTTCAATTATTCCAATATTGGGAGAAATGAAGAAAGTTATCCATGATCCCATTTTAGCTGCCCGCGTAAATATTGATGATCAAAGAATTATTGTTGGCGGCCCTAAAGAAGGGTTCTCAGTTCGACTTGAAAATCATTTAAAAAAAGAAGCCCGAAAAACCATTGAGCCAATGGCACAAGAAATGGCCATGGCCATAAATAAAAAATTCAAAAGAATTCAAATAAGAGATACAAAAAGCAGATGGGGCAGTTGTTCTTCAAGTGGAAATTTATCATTTTCTTGGCGCTTGATTATGACCCCTCCGCAAGTTCTGGAATATGTTGTTGCACATGAAATCTCTCATTTGGCAGAAATGAACCACAGTCAGCGCTTCTGGGACATTGTTGATACTTTAGTCTCCCACGCCAAACCGTCTAGAAAATGGCTTAAAAATGAAGGTCAATCGCTGATGATGGTTTTAAACCAATAGTATGTTTTCATGAATTATATTTGAGGGCGAGACCTTGGTCTCACATTGGGGGTATCTAGTGTTGCATCATTTCGTCCTAAATCAACGCGGTACATGAAATTCTTCCATATATGAGCTGGCGTACCACCACCCGTGACACCTTGCATCGCTGTACTATCGTCTTTCCCAACCCAAACGCCATTGATCATATTTTTTCCGTACCCTACAAAGAGTGCATCTTTATAGTTTTGTGTTGTTCCCGTTTTTCCGGCTACTGGGAAATTCATGAGTGCCGCTCTTGCGGTACCTGTTGCAACAACATTTTGCAGCATAGCGTGCATAGTGTATGCAACCTCTTGATCTAATATTCTGATCTCTGGTCCTGGCATATGACGATAAAGAATTCTACCTGAGCTATTTTGTATTTCAACTATGCCATATGGTTTTGTTTCAATGCCCCCTCGCGCAACCACAGTATAAGCGGCCGTCAGTTCCATTAAATTTACCTCTGATGCGCCTAATGCAATACTGGGTTCCGGCGTTAAGGGCGTCGTTACGCCTAGTCGATGTGCCATATCGATCACTGAGCGTCTATCTACTCTTTCAGACAATTTTACCGCAACCGTATTAATCGATTTAGCAAACGCAGTTTCTAAATTTACTTCTCCAATATATCTGTCGCTATAATTCTTTGGGCTCCAACCATCTAAAATGATTGGACTATCCCGCATGATTGTTTCCGGACCAAAACCCGCTTCCAAGGCCGCCAGATATACGAATAATTTGAAAGCACTTCCTGGTTGGCGTTGCGCTTGTACAGCACGGTTAAATTGGCTTTCGTTATAGTCTCGACCGCCTACTAAAGCCCTAACCGCACCATCGAGGTCCATAGAAATAAGGGCGCCTTGCATGTTTTCTTCATTGCGTCTACTTAATGTTTGTCTCACGGCCCCAGCTGCCATTTGCTGCATCTCTGGAACCATCGTTGTATGCACGATTATAGGCTCATTTATTGTACCAATTAATTCTGGTAACTGTTCAACGACCCAATCTGTGAAATATCGAACATCTCCGCCTGCTTCAGCAGAATTTATTTTGACATTTACCTTTTTTGCACTTTCTCCTTCATCTGGTTCTAAAAATCCGGTTACGACCATATTATCAAGTACAATTGAAGTTCTATTATAAGCTCTTTCCACATCCCTAAGTGGTGAGTATAAAGCCGGTCCCTTTAACATACCTGCGAGCATCGCGGCTTCCGTTAAATTCAGTGTCTTCGCGCTATGGCCAAAAATAGTCCTTGATGCCGCATCAATGCCATATGCTCCTGCACCGAAATATGCTCTATTCATATAAATGGTCAAAATTTCTTGCTTATCAAGCTTCATTTCTAACCAAAAACTAAGAAGTAATTCTTGAATCTTTCTTTTTAAGGTCCTGTTCGAACTAAGATAGAGATTTTTAGCAAGCTGCTGCGAAATCGTACTACCGCCTTCAACAAGTTTTCCTTCTGTGATGTTATTGTACATGGCACGCGCAAGGCCACGATAATCTAACCCAAAATGTTCAAAGAACCGTCTGTCTTCGGTCGCAATGATTGCCTCAACCTGCTCGGGGGGGATATCTTCATAATCAAGCCATTCACCAAACACATCGCCATATGATGCCATTCGATTACCATCACGGTCCATGATCATAATTGTAGTTTTGGACGTTGCCTTATCAATATTAGCGATATCAGGCAAATCATAAGAGAAGTAAATCAATACGGGAACCATCAGCACCAACCCCCAGACGAAAATCACAGATATACTATAAAAGAATTTTGCTATACCCGACCTTGGCGGCTTCGCTTTATCCATTTTAGCAATTTTACCTTTTCGCGATTTTTTCTTTTGGGAACTAAAAATTCTTCTGACCCTTCATAAAATTTGTCCTAATTGACAATAAGAGAAGGGCAAAAATATGACAAGTTATAGCTTAAAGATAATTTCTTGACATTAGTTTCATTTGTAACTATTATTGTTTTAATATTTTAAAATAAAGGAAATAGCTATGAAAATTGATAGAATTCATCACGTGGCATACCGCTGCATGGATGCAAACAGAACAGTTGATTTTTATAAAAAATATCTCAACATGGATTTGGTATTGGCAATTTCTGAAGACAAAGTCCCATCAACTGGTGAACCGGATCCGTATATTCATATATTCCTTGACGCCGGTAGCGATAATGTACTCGCCTTTTTTGAAATTCCAAATTCACCGAAAATGGGTTGGGACGAAAATACGCCTGACTGGGTCCAGCATATTGCTTTCAAAGTGGCCGACGAAGAAACCCTATTGAAAGCGAAAGAAAAATTAGAAGCAAATAACATCCAAGTGGTAGGCCCCACAAATCACCATATATTCCAATCAATTTACTTCCGTGATCCAGATGGGCATCGTCTTGAATTGGCATATGATACGGCAAGCTTAGAAGAACTTAAAAAACTTAATGAAGTTGCGCCTGAAATGATGACTGAATGGGCCAAAAGTAAAACCACCTTAAAACATGCCGCATGGCTTCATGAAGATCAGTTTCAAGAATAAATAGAAAAAGCGGGTCAATTAGGACCCGCTTTTCTTTTAAACTAAATTCTATTAAACGTCTAAGTTACCGACGCTCAGGGCATTATCCTGGATAAATTCACGACGTGGTTCAACCACATCACCCATCAATTTAGAGAATATTTCATCCGCTGTGTCCGCATGATCAACTTTTACCTTGAGCAAACTACGCGCATCAGGATCAAGGGTAGTTTCCCACAACTGATCTGGGTTCATTTCACCCAATCCTTTATAACGTTGAATGGATAAGCCTTTGCGACCATATTTGATAATGAACGTTAAAAGCTCACTTGGAAGATATAGTTCATGCCCTTCTTCTTTTCTCGTGATTGTAGAAGGACTAGAAAATACTTCAGCACGTTTCGTGGCGGCGTCGTTTAAACGACGCGCTTCAGCAGAAGCACTGAATACGGCATCAATGCGGTAAACGTCTTTAATACCTCGGATTTCTTGAACGAAAATAACACCATCGCCGTTTTCATCCAGCTTCGCCGACCAATTATCTTCGCCAACGCCCGCACGTGCATTAAGACGTGATGTGACCGTTTCAAGTATTTTTTCGGCGCCGTTTCCGCGCACAAGCACATCTTCCGAAAGCGCTCCTAGTACGGCAAGTTCCTCAATAATCTCTTTATTATAACGATTTGGCACGTGAGCCAAGACACGATTTACATTTCGGGTTGTTTCAACGAGATCCGCTAAATCATTTCCTGCAATTTGCGCACCATCCCCTAATGTTAAAACCATCTCTTCTAACGTTTGAGCTATTAAATAATCTTCAAGTGCGGGGTCGTCTTTTAGATAAACTTCTGATTTACCTCTGCTCACTTTATAAAGTGGCGGTTGAGCAATATATAAATACCCTTTATCAATAAGTTCCGGCATTTGACGATAAAAGAATGTTAGAAGTAGTGTTCTAATATGCGCACCATCAACATCAGCATCCGTCATAATAATGACTTTATGATATCTCAATTTTTCAATATTAAATTCTTCGCGACCGATACCGGTTCCAAGTGCAGTAATAAGTGTACCGATTTCTTGTGAACCAAGCATTCTATCAAATCGGGCTCGCTCAACGTTCAGAATTTTACCTTTAAGTGGTAAAATTGCCTGATTTTTACGGTGACGCCCTTGTTTCGCGCTACCACCCGCACTATCACCCTCTACGATGAATATTTCCGCAAGCTCAGGATTTCGTTCCTGGCAATCCGCAAGCTTTCCAGGAAGCGACGAAATATCAAGACCGGTAGGTTTTCTAACCAATTCACGGGCTTTACGTGCTGCTTCACGCGCGGCAGCTGCTTCGCAAATTTTACCAATGATAATTTTGGCTTCTGCAGGATGTTCTTCAAACCACTGGCCAAGCTTTTCATTCAGTAAACTTTCAACAACAGGACGCACTTCTGATGAAACCAATTTATCTTTGGTTTGTGATGAGAATTTTGGATCAGGCACCTTAACACTTAACACACACGTGAGACCCTCGCGGCTATCATCGCCGGAAATTGAAACTTTTTCACGTTTCGCAATTCCTGTTGCATTAGCATAGTTATTAATGGTTCTGGTGAGCGCGCCTCTAAATCCGGCCAAATGCGTACCACCATCCCGTTGCGGAATATTATTGGTAAAACACAGCACATTTTCATGATAACTATCGTTCCATTGAAGCGAACATTCAAAGACAATATCTTCTTTCTCACCCATAATGGAAATAGGAGCTTCGATAAGAGCAGTCTTACTTCGGTCAAGATAATCAACATAAGCGTGAATACCGCCTT
>NZ_CBFIEP010000099.1:0-3268 GCF_965661635.1 Pseudemcibacter sp.
GTTTGTTATCAGCATGGACGACAACACCACTTTCAGACGCGTATACGCTGCTGCCAACCGGTGCCGCTATATTAACACCGTCATTATGATAACCTGCTTCTTTAGGGCCATAATTTGAAATCACCCTTCCTTGTATAGGCCACATAAAGCCTTTCCCGGTAATTTTAGGTGGCGGTGCAATCGTGGCAACTTGTCTTGAAGGTGCAGAAGAACTTCTCCCCGGTAAATTTAATTTCTGGCCAACGTTTAAGGCATAGGGAGGTTTTAAGCCATTAATTCTAGCTAGTTCGCTCATCTGAATACCGTTTGACCGAGAAACTCCGTATACTGTATCTCCTTTTTTCACAGTATAAATGCTTCCTGAAGGAACTCGTAATGATTGTCCAGGTTTTAACAAGTATGGCGCTCTTAAATTATTGCTGTTAATGACAGAACGAACAGAAACACCATATTTGCGTGAAATCGCATAAACCGTATCCCCACGAACCACAGGAACTGTCGTCATACCGGTTGAGCGCACTATTTTCACAGGCGCACTTTGAATGGGTTGTTTATTTGTAACAGGAACGGCTGGTTTATTTCTAGGCGTCGGTATATTATCCGGTGAATTTTCAGGTATTCGCGCAGTGCTTTGATAAGTCGTTTCGGGCGGGCGATTAACATGTGAATATGGATATGGTCCTTCACTATCATACCCTAATGAGCATGCAGACAGCATTAATGCCGTAAGCAAGACCATATGTTTTTTTAGAAGCCGCTCTATAATCAAATACCTCATGGTTAAAATTATAGCAGGCATTAGGATGAATGCACAATACCAGAAAGCAAAGGAACAAATTTTACCGGAAGAAGAGTCTTAACATCAAAATCATCGCCATTTCTCGTGATCCTGACAACATGTTGCGTTTCATCCTGCGCTCCTACGGGAATAATCATAATAGCGCCGTCTTTTAACTGATATAAAAGTTCATCGGGGATTTCTTCGCCTGCGGCAGTTACCATAATGCGGTCAAAGGGTTGCTGTTCTTTCCACCCCTTCATTCCATTGCCAAAAAGTGTAGTGATATTATAAAGGCGAAGTTTTTTAAACATTTCTTCAGCACCTTTAAAAAGGGGCATATGACGTTCGATAGTAAAAAGCCGTTTGCAAAGTTTTGCGAGAACGGCAGCCTGATAACCTGATCCTGTACCAATCTCGAGAACCTTATGGTTTTTAGTAACTCTAAGTTCTTGTGTCATATAGGCGACAATATAAGGCTGGCTAATGGTTTGCTCACTTTCAATAGGAAGGGCAGCATTTTCATAAGCTTGCGACCGTAAAAAATCAGGAATAAAATCTTCACGAGGAATATCAGCAATAACCTCCAGAACTATTTCATCCGTAATGCCTTGCTCCTTCAATTTAGTTAGAAGGGTCTTTTTTTTATCATCTAATGAAACATTCATAAATTAGGAAGCCTTAATTAGATCTTTCCCACCCATATAGGGGCTAAGCACTTCTGGCACGGTAATGGAACCATCTTCGTTTTGGTAATTTTCCAAAATCGCTACCATGGTTCTACCAACAGCCAAGCCTGAACCGTTTAATGTATGAACAAAACGCGTTTTCTTATCATTCTTTGGGCGGCATCTTGCTTTCATTCGGCGTGCTTGAAAATCGCCTGTGTTAGAACAGCTTGAAATTTCGCGGTACATATTTTGTCCAGGAAGCCAAACTTCTAGATCATATGTCTTATGAGCCGCAAAACCCATATCACCCGTACATAATTTTACAACACGGTAAGGCAGTTTTAACCTTTGCAAAACTTCTTCGGCTATGCCTGTCATGCGCTCTAATTCATCATTAGATTGCTCGGGTGATGTTATACTGACCATTTCAACTTTTTGAAACTGATGAAGTCGGATCATGCCGCGCGTATCTCTTCCTGCTGATCCTGCTTCTGATCTATAACAACTGCTTAAACAGGTAAACCTGAGGGGGAGTTTCTCTTCTTCAACAATACTATTATTAACCAAATTCGTAAGTGGCACTTCGCCAGTCGGAATTAAATAATGATCAGATGTGGTTTTAAAAAGATCTTCTTCAAATTTTGGTAATTGGCTTGTGCCGTATAATGCCTGATCGCGCACAAGAAGAGGCACCGAAACTTCTTCATATCCAAATTCAGTCGTATGCATATTAAGCATAAAAGCCGCGAGTGCACGTTCTAGTTTTGCTAAATCAGAGCGCAAAATAACAAACCTTGCACCTGACATTTTTGCGGCACTCTCAAAATCCATTTGGCCTAAGTTTTCGCCAAGATCAAAATGCTGTTTTGGTTCAAAATCAAAAGAAGGGAGATCGCCCCATTTACGGACTTCTAAATTATCGTCTTCGCTTTCACCATCCGGAACATCAGGATCGGGGATGTTGTCAATTCTTGATAATGCTGAGTTCAGTTTTTCTGTCAAAACCCGAACATCTTCTTCCAAAGAAGACATCTTGGCTTTTAAATCGCCCACTTCTTGAATGGCGGCCGAGGCATCTTCGCCTTTAGATTTAGCCATACCAATCGCTTTTGACGCTTCATTGCGTCGCGATTGACATTCCTGAAGCTCAGTATGCTTTTTTCTAAGTTCCACATCCATTGATAGAATGGACTTTGCTTGCGGCTCTATACCGCGGCGTCCCCACGCGGCATCATAATGATCGGGGTTCTCACGTATTGATTTAATATCAAACATCTTCGGGGTTTCTTGTTGTTAGTCGTATAATGACAATTGAAATTTCATATAGCGCAATTATTGGTAAGGCTAATAACAATTGGCTTAAAGGGTCCGGCGGTGTCATGAACATGGCGAACACAAACGCCCCTAATATTGAATAGCGTCTTTTTGACGCTAAGCCATCAGCTGATATTATTCCGGCCCTTGCTAATAACAGTAAGAGTACCGGCAATTGAAAACTCAGCGCAAAAGCAAACATCAAAAGAATAGTAAGCGACAAATATTCACGAACGGCAGGAAGTGATTGAATTTGCAGAGCAGCTTGATTTGCGAGTTCACCCGCGACTTCTGGTGCGACACCAACTTCGAATGACATAAAGAAGCCCCAAGCACGCGGAATGACAATGTAATATGCCATAGCAGCCCCAAGCGTAAACAATATTGGGGTCGCTAGCAAAAATGGTAAAAATGCTTTTCGTTCATTCTGATAGAGGCCAGGCGCAACAAATTTCCATATTTGCATCGCTAACATAGGAAATGTCACACAAAGTGCCACATAAAA
>NZ_CBFIEP010000100.1:0-43556 GCF_965661635.1 Pseudemcibacter sp.
AACAATTCCGATTGTAATAAGTAATGCAATCGACATTAAAAGCCATCTATCGACTGTCCACCACCATGTGCTCAATACACTATTATCTGTCCTTGAAAATGTTGACATTTTTCCCTCTTATCTCAACTTCAATGTTGCGAGCCCAACAAGCGCAAGCAAAACTGCAATGATCCAAAACCGAATAACAATTGTCGGTTCTGCCCATCCTTTTTTCTCATAATGATGATGTATTGGCGCCATTCTGAAAACACGCTTTCCAGTCAGTTTGAATGACGCAACTTGAACAATGACGGAAACCGTTTCTAAAACAAAAAGCCCCCCGACGATCGCTAATACAATTTCATGTTTTGTAATGACACTAACGGCACCTAATGCACCACCGAGTGACAGGCTTCCAGTGTCACCCATAAATACCATCGCGGGCGGAGCGTTATACCAAAGAAAGCCTAATCCTGCGCCAATGGTAGCAGCCAAAAATACTGCAAGTTCACCCGTTCCCTGAATATAGGTCAGATTTAAATAATCTGTATAAACAACATTTCCGACGACATACGCAATAATTGCAAAGGTTCCAGAAGCAATAATCACAGGAACAATAGCAAGACCATCAAGGCCATCCGTTAAATTGACGCTATTGGATGCGCCAACCAAAACGAATATTGCAAATGGTATCATAAACCACCCAAGATCAACCATCACGTCTTTTAAGAATGGTAATGCAAGTTTACTGCCATATTCTTCACCAGCCGTATTCATAATAATCAAAACAGCCCCTAAAGATATTGCAATTTCCAATAATAATTTAACCTTACCTGAAACACCTGCTGTGCTTGAACGCGTTATTTTTGCATAATCGTCAAGAAACCCTATAAAACCAAGACCCGTTGTCACCAACAAACAGGCCCAAATATAAGGGTTTGATAAATCAGCCCATAAAAGCGTCCCTGCACTTAAGCCTAGCAATATCAAAAAACCACCCATCGTTGGCGTGCCTTGCTTAGTCAAAATGTGACTTTCAGGGCCATCATCACGAATGGGTTGGCCTTTTTTTTGTTTGGCTTTCAACATAAATATAACGCGCGGCCCAAGCAGAAAACTTATAAGAAAGGCAGTAAATAACGATATCCCGGTTCTGAATGTTAAATAATTAAACACATTCAGAGTACCGTAATCATCACTCATAGATGTTAGTAATTCATAGAGCATCTATTTTACCTTTTCTTATCCGTTCATTGCCTGTTTATCTTGGTTGATATCCAAGCATTTTAATTTTTTGACAACATCAAACATTCCACTTGAATTTGACCCTTTAACCATAATGATATCGTGATCATGCAAATCACTTAATAAAGCACGCTCTAGGGCCGCCTTATCATTAAAATAACTCACATAGATTTCTGGATATTGATTATTAACCTGATCAGCCAATTTCTTCATGTGACTGCCGACAAGAAATATACGGTCAACTTCTGCTTCATATAATGTAGATGCTAAACCAATATGCATTTCATCAGCCTGTTCACCAAGCTCTGCCATATCACCAAGAACAGCGATTTTACGCCCTTCCTCGGAACTTTCGCATTCACCAAGTGTTTTAATGGCTGCCTTCATACTTGCTGGATTGGCGTTATAGCTTTCATCTATAAGTAATAATGAAGCATCCGTTGCAATATCATAATAAATACGGTCCCGACGACCACGTCCCGCGAGTGGTGTCAATTCAGCAAGTCCAAGCCCACTTAAACCAAGGTCGGCACCAACCGCATCAACTGCAGCCAATACGGCCATTGAATTCATTACCCAATGATATCCAAGCATGCCAACTTTATAACTCATCGTTCTGCCAGAAATGTCCGCAATAACGCAGCTGCAAGTATCATGAAAATAATGACGCAATACTTTTACATCTGCTTCCTTATGGCTACCAAATGAAATAATCTCACCCACATTTGCCTCAATGGCTCTTGTTTTCAATCTTTCATAATGTGGGTTGTCACGATTAATGATCGCGGTGCCTTTACCATTCAATGTCGTGAATATCTCGGCTTTCGCGTCGGCAATTTCCTCCACATTTTCAAAAAATTCACTATGCGCAAGTTCTACCGTTGTTATAATGCATACGTCCGGACGGACAAGCTTGACGAGTTCACGGATTTCACCGCTATGGTTCATTCCGAGTTCAAAAATACCATATTCCACGTCATAAGGCATACGGGCCAATGACAACGGAACACCAACATCATTGTTGTAACTTAATACGCTCGCATGAGTTTTTTTATAACGTGACAATGCAGCCTTTAAAGCTTCTTTTGTACCAGTTTTACCTACGCTACCTGTTACAGCGATAATCGGAACATCTACACGCGCACGTCCCGCTTTACCAAGGGCAACAAGCGCCTCCATTACATCTGAAACAATGACAAGTTTATCAGGGTCTACACCTTCAACTTTTTTGCTGACGATGGCGCCAGCAGCACCAGAATCAAGTGCGACCTTTACATAAGCATGACCATCAAAATTATCCCCCGTTAACCCAAAAAAGAGATCCCCTTTTTCTATAGAACGACTATCAATGGAAACCCCGTATGAATTCCAACGCGCATTAATGCTCACGTTGAAAACGGCTTCCAATTCTTGTGATGTCCATAGTGGCAATAAACTCATGCCTGACTGCCTTTCTAATTTGCTCTTCTGGTTTCTAAATTATTCTGCTGTTCAGCGGCGACAATCGCCGATCTTACGACGGTGACGTCATCGAATTCATATACGGTATCGCCAATGGTTTGCCCTTGTTCATGACCTTTACCGGCGACCAATAAAATGTCGCCTTCTTCCATTTCAAGTACAGCCCGACGAATGGCGCCAGCACGCTCGCCTGCGTCAATACCTTTAGGGCAGCCCTTCATAATCTCTCGTCTAATTTCAATTGGAAATTCTGAACGAGGGTTGTCGTCTGTTACATAAGCTTTATCGGCAAATTTTTCTGCGATCTCACCCATCACTTTTCTCTTGGCTCGATCACGATCGCCACCGCAGCCAAAGACAACAGATAAATTCCCTCTCACATGGGGTTTCAATGATTTTAACACCGTTTCAAGTGCATCTGGTGTATGGGCATAATCCACATAAATGCGTCCGCCATTCGGATGACGACCAGCTTGTTCCATTCGGCCTCGCACAGGCCTTAAATAAGCTAGCGCCTTAAATGCTTCTTTAACATTGCCACCGCATCCTATAACAAGCCCTAAAGCCATCAGAGCGTTGGATGCTTGAAAATTGCCCACGAGCGGCAGCAAAATATCATGTATTTCTGACTTATAACTCACTGTTATTTCTTGACCTGATGGTGATGATCTTTGATCAAGCAATCTAATATCACCATCATGTCGCCCAACCGTGATAATACGATGGCCACGTTCTTCACAAATTTGCTGCACATCTTTTACCAGTGGGCAATCTACATTAAGAACAGCGGTTCTTTGAGAAGGAAGCAGTTCCGAAAATAAACGTTTTTTTGCCTTAAAATATTCTTCAACCGTTTCATGATAGTCAAGATGGTCATGTGTTAAGTTGGTAAATGCCGCCGCAGAAATATCCACACCTTCAAGTCTATATTGATCTAATCCATGACTTGATGCTTCAAAAACCACATGACTAACATCAAGATCACTTAATTCTTTTAACGCTTGATGAATGACAACAGGATCTGGTGTCGTAAGTCCAGTTCTTTGATCATATCCATCCGCATGGATCCCCAATGTTCCAACGGAGGCCGCCTTAATGCCCATATGGCTCCAAATTTGCTGCGTGAAGAATGCAACCGATGTTTTACCATTCGTACCTGTAACAGCAGCAATATTTGACGGTTGGTCTTGGAAAAAACGAGAAACATATTTTGGGAAGACTTGTGCCGGATTTTCGTGGGTTAACCAAATAACATCTTGATTTTGGGTTCTTGCGTCTTCAATGCAAAGTATTGCAATCGCTCCCGCTGCGATGGCATTATCGATGAAATCCGCACCATTAAATTTTAATCCAGGCAGCGCAACGAACATAAACCCTTTTTCAACCTTACGGCTATCAGCAGTAATGCCTTTAATATCGACATCATAGAGTTCATCATTATTATTTAAAATTTCTTTTAAATTCATTCTTCCGTTCCGGACACTAGCATCATTTCTTCAAATTCAATGTCGTTCGTTTGTGCTGGCTTAATCCCCATTAATGGGCCTACTTTTCTGATAATATTGCCAACCATGGGTGCGGCGGTCCAACCGCCAGACGCCATATTAAATGTCTCTTTAATGCCGTGAGGTTCATCAAGCATTGCAAAAATTACATACTGCGGATCATTAATTGGAAAGGCCGCAACAAAAGAAGAAATAATCTCTTTTTTATAACCTCTAAAGCCATCGCCTTTTTCAGCTGCTTTATTGGCTGTTCCCGTTTTACCGCCAATCAAATATCCGTCTACTTTTGCGCTTTTTCCGGTACCAAACTCCACCACCAAATGCATAAGGTTTCTCATAACTTCACTAGTTTCTGGTGAAATGACCTGGAACTCATCCTGCTCATAAGACACTGTTTGAACTTGTTTTGCATCTTTTCTGATTAAGGTGGCAGGATTAAGGCGTCCGCCATTAATCATGGCCGCAACACCACTGGCTAAATGAAGTGGCGTAACCGCTATACCGTGCCCATAAGACGTGGTAACAAGCTCTGTAGGGCCCCATTGGTAAGGTAGTATGGGGTTCCCTTTTTCATGAATTTCAATATCAGTTTTTCTAAATAAACCTAATTTCTCGAAGAATTCTTTTTGCCCATCCACACCAATTTCTTGTGCCATTTTGAGTGTACCAATGTTAGATGAATAAACATAAATTTCAGGTACGCTTAACCATCTATTTTTAGCATGGTCATCATGGATGGTAAAACCTGATACGCGCACAGGTTTTGACGCATCATAACCACCCCCTAAGTCAACAACATTACTTTCTAGTCCAGATGCAATAGTAAAGGTTTTAAAACCGGAACCTAATTCATAAACCCCTTGCAGGATTTGATTAAACCGACTTGGGTCAGTCGGGTCATTATTTTCATTTGGATCAAAATCAGGCAATGACGACAGGGCCAAAACTTCACCCGTTTTTGCATCTAAGATTAATCCCGCTCCGCCTTTGGCAGAGAATTTTTCCATATAATTATTTAGTTCCTGATTTAAAATATGTTGAAGTCTAATATCAATCGAAAGCTCTAATGGCTCTTCGGAACATAGCGGATCAGAAAGACGTTCATTAAAATACAATTCTACACCCGCAGAAGGCTGATTATCAACACCAACAGAACCTAAAACGTGTGATACAAGACTTCCATGAGGGTAAATTCTTTTTTCTGCATCCGAAAATACTAAACCAGGCTCACCAAGCTTATTGATTTCAAACATTTGCTTCGGCGTTAGTTTTCTTTTTATCCAGGCATGGCGGCGTTCGGAAGTTAATGTTGCTAGAATATCATCGCGTTTAAGGCTCGGAAGCACCTCTTTTATCCGATATGATAATAATTCTGGATCATTAATTTTATGAGGATTAACACCTAATGATGGCGTCTTTAAATTTGTAGCAAGAACAACACCATTTCTATCAACAATATCTGCTCTCGCCATCAACAGGGCATTATTCGCACTAGCTGTTCTGTAGCCAATTTCTTTATTTGCTTGAAAAACACCGACTGAAACCAACTTGAAACTTAATGTGACAAAGCCAAGCGCAAATAAAGCCATCACAATAATCATGCGATTTCGAACAACCTCTATTGCTCCCTGGCGTACGCCTTCCACTCGCAAGTCAATTGGTTTCACTTTTCTTATCCTTTTAATTACCTATTTTGGCTAAAATTCGATCATAGAGACTCAATGTCTCAGGCACATCTCTCTTAACTTCTTCTTTTTCTTTTGTTGCATCAAAATCTATCGCCACAACTTGCTCACCATTTGACGGGTAAATAGGAGCTTTACTTACAGCAGAAGGGTCTGGTTTTGGGCGCGGTAAAAATGGTTTAAAGTTATCTATAGGCAAGCTAACCAATTGAACATTTTCTCTTTCGCTTAATTCCTTAACATCAGAAACCATTTGTTCATTCGTTGTGGATGCAAGAACCAGATGTCTTTTGCTTAAACGTTCTATACGTTCTGGCCGTGACAAATATGCCATCTCGGCCTTCAGAACTTTTATTGCCTCTCGGTCTTTAAGTATTTTAGAGCTAATTGTGCGCTTTTCTTCTTCAAGGTCGTATGTTCCCTGCTTTAAATTATAAACAGCAGCTGTAGAAATAATGACTGTCAAAACTGTAAATAGTGCGAATAATTTTATCATGCCGCAAATTCCTTTTGCCAAACTGGCGCATCTGTTCTGATGGCCGCTCTTAATTTTGCTGAACGGGAACGTGTATTATTTTTGATTTCTTCTTGAGATGCTTTTTTTCCACCGCGGAACAACATTTCAAATGAAGGTGGGTTTTGCTCCAATTCCCCTGCCGGCATATGACGTGAACCTCGCGATGCTTCACCACTTCTAATTTTGAAAAATTCTTTTACTATTCGGTCCTCTAATGAATGAAATGTAACAACACATAAACGACCGCCCGGTGATAAAATATTTTCAGCTGCAACTAGCGCCCTCTTTAATTCACCAAGCTCATCATTGACAAAAATTCTTAACGCTTGAAATGTTCTAGTTGCGCCATGAATTTGCTTTTTACCTTTTTTATACTTAGGTCCACCAACCGCAGCTTCAACCACTTTTGAAAGTTCTAAAGTTCTTGTGAAATTCTTCTCTTCACGAGCTTTAACGATTGCTTTTGCTACACGTCTTGACGCTCTTTCTTCACCATATTGATAAATTATATTGGCCAACTCTTCTTCTTCAGTATTGTTAACAACATCTGCTGCCGTCATGCCATGGTCACTCATGCGCATATCAAGAGGTCCATCTTGCATGAATGAAAAACCACGCTCCGCCTGGTCAAGCTGCATTGAAGAAACGCCAATATCCAATACTATGCCGTCCACATAATTTTGACCTTGTGCTTCAAGTAAAGATTTCATTTCCGAAAAACACCCTTGAAGAAGATCAAACTTTCCAGGGTACATGCTTTTTAATTTATTTGCAGTCGCAACAACATTTGAATCTCTGTCTATTGCCCAAAGCATTGAAACATTTTTTTCTAAGATCGCTCGACTATACCCCCCTGCACCAAATGTGCCGTCAACATATGTCTTATCTTTTTCAAGTGAAAGCGCCTCTAACACTTCATTAAGCATTACAGATATATGATCAGAACTTTGATAATCGCGCAGAGCATCATGCTTATCGGCGACCATGATCTCCTCCATCATCCTTATCCACACGAAAACGTAACATAGATCTTTTTTCTTTGACCTTATGACGCGCTTTATCCAATTCTTGCTTGAACGCTTCCGGTTCCCAAATTTGAAAAGTTTTTCCTTTGCCGGCAAAAGTGGCATATTCTGTAATGCCCGCAAACTCCATTAATTCTTGTGGCAATATAATTCTGCCATTTCCATCGAACGTTAATTCAACCAACCCTGACATAAGGGCAAGACTAAATTCTTCATGTTCATCTGAATAAGGAGCAAATCCATCTAAGCTATCATTTACTTTTTCTATGTGAAGAAGGTCACAACACTCAATCGCATCGTGATTAACGGCCTGATAAGCGACAATCGATTTCTGAAACCCACTAGGAAGAGCTGCGCGGAATTGTGCAGGCACAGAAACGCGCCCTTTCCGGTCCACCTTATTGGTGTATTTAGACATAAATAATGGCATTTAGTCGTCCAGCAAATCTTAATTTGTTTTTAATTTGATTGCAGTGGAAATTTCGCCCCATTGCTACCCTTAAATGGAATATCATGGGATATTATGCCCGTCAATGGGATTTAATATGAATTAAATGGGATTAAAAAATTATTAATTGCGGAAATTAAATATAAAAGTACTTATTTTTCAAATACTTAAATAAATATACGCCCTCGCATATAAACGTAAATGCAAACACAACAAAAATGCCATAAATGGGTTTTTATGGGATAAAGGATAAAAAAGCACTTAAATGTGCATAAAATAGGACTAAGACTCGGGTTTTCATAGAGAATCGGGGAAAGTGGGAAAATATTTGATGTGACTTAAATTATAATCGGTCGCCGAGCGATCCAAAGATCGTTTTCACGCGGTCAGGTGGGTATTTAAATTCTAAGCCGATAAAGCCATTCTCAGCCCAAGATACTTTAGAAGGTATTTTAGGGTTACCTTTAATTTCAATGTCAAAATCTGCCCCTCTTTCGAGAGGAATGTTTAATTTAATTTTAGCACCATAAAGTGAAAGGTCATAAGTAACAGCATCAAATAAGTAGCTGCCTACATCAATACTTGATTTCAAAAGAACATTTTGTCTTTTGCTTTTACGCTGCTTAAATTCAGAATTATCGTTAATAACTAAATTCCCATCTTCTTAACCATTTTTAACCCCTTACTTTTTTATAAGACAATCTTTTTAAAAGTCATAGCAAAAAAGTAAGCGCTACTATCTTATGATAAATTTGTTGTGATGCCGCTTAGATGCTCTTTTATTTTTTGCGGTCTATCATTGAAATTTAATCCAACGTATCCAGCTGAAACCCATACGACCTTCGCTATGTGTTGAAGGTTATCTTCGAAATTAATACTTACATTTTCATTTTCAAATATTGGAGCATCAACTTTCAAACGCACACCACCTAATGAAACATCATATGCAGTACAAGAAAATAATTTACCGTTCACATCAACTGAAACATTAAGCTTAACAGCACGTCTTTTATGCTTACGAACGGCCTTAGACGCTTTTTTCATATCATCAAAAGTCATACTAATCCTTTTCAGGTTTTACCCTTTAAGGATATATTCAATCCGTTAACAAAAATTTAACGTTTTTTTTCAGCACTATTTTAGATGGTCATCAAAATAACGTTTCATCGTTTCATAGACATGCCTGCGGCGCATTCGGTCGCTTCCCAAACGATGTGTTTGACCAGGGTACGCCATAAAGTCAAACTGGATTGCTTTTTGCTGCATTTCATCAAGTAACATACTGGTATGGTTAAATAAAACATTATCATCCGCCATACCATGAAGGACTAAAAGTTTACCTTTTAAACCTTCTACATATGGGAAGACGCTGCTTTTATCATAGACATCTTTCCCACCTTCAGTATGACCTAGAAAACGTTCAGTATAATGCGTATCATATAAACGCCAATCGGTAACAGGAGCACCAGAAACACCCGCCTTAAATACATTGGGTGCCGTAAACATGCTCATTAAAACCATATATCCACCGTAACTATGTCCCTGCACACCGACATTTTCCATATCAATAAAATCAAGTGTTTTTAAATACTCTGCACCCGCAACTTGATCTTCAACTTCGTATTTACCCATATGACGATACACTGCCCCAGCAAACTTAGTTCCCTTGTTCGACGTCCCTCTATTATCAAGTGTGAAGACAACATATCCATCCTGCGCCCATACTTGATGTAATAAATTTCCCCAAGATTTCCGAACCAGTTGCGATCCAGGACCACCATATAGCGCAAAGATAACCGGGTATTTCTTACCCTTTTCCATATTCGCAGGTTTATACATTTGGTAATGTAGTTCATCTCCATCATTATTTTCGATTACGCCAAACTCAGGATAAATATGACTTTGCTTGTACGCATAATATGGGTGCCCTTGCTTCAATTGATTTTCTTCAATCCACATCAACCGAGAGCCATCCATATTGTGGATAGACACTTGAGGTGGCGTTTCTGGATTAGAAAAATTATCAATATAACTCTGACCACCCCCGGCGATAGAAACTGTATGCCAGCCCGCTCTTTTTGAAATCTTTTTAGGTTTTTTTTCCTTATTACTATTTAAAGGCACACTATATAAATGCCTTTCAAGATAATCGGTGGCGTTACCAATAAAATAAACCTCACCCTTTTCTTCATTCGCAGCGATAGACCCATTAACAACCCAATCACCATCGGTTAATTGGTTAATTAATGACCCATCGTTCTTATAGTGATAAATGTGGCTAAAGCCGCTGCGCTCAGATTGCCATAAGAACTCATAACCATTTTTTAAAAATGTTAAGCCATGATTTAAATTTATCCAAGTATCAGATGTTTCCATTATCACTGAGCGCGTACTTGCCGTGTTCGCATCAGCAAAAATAAGCTCTAGCTTTGTTTGTCCTCTATTTTCTTTCTGAAAAAAAACTCCACTACTATCAGGTACCCATTTCACTCGCGGTAAATAAACATCTTCTTCATCACCAAGGTCCACCCATTTCGTTTCACCCGATGAAAGCTCAAGGATACCCAATTTAACGGTTACGTTTTTACTACCTGCACGTGGATAACGTTCCCTAAGAACATTAAACCCGTCACGCACTATTTCATATCTGCCACGCTCATCGATATTTTTTTCATCAAATTGAATATAAGCGATATACTTTTCATCATTTGACCACCAATAACCAGTGTCACGGTCCATTTCTTCCATTGCAATAAACTCAGCAACACCATTTTTTATGGTCGGAGAATTAGACATAGTTAAGGTTTTGTGGGACTTCGTTTTTACATCAACAACGTGAATATTATCGTTTTCAATGTAAGACACATAATTTCCATTAGGTGAAAAACGACTGTCTAATTCATATTCTGGATTGTTCGTTAGCCTGTTTGTTTTTCTATCATTTAAGGAATATTCATATAAATCACCACCAAGCGGGAAAAGCAATTTATCGCCCTCTCTAGACCATGAAAAATCTACGATTCCTAAATTTGTGATCCGCATTCTTTCACGGCGCCCGCGTTCTTCTTCGGAAAGTTCTTCTTCTCCCCCTGTTATGTCACTCGCCTTTACAAGTAACTGTGCTTTTTTCTCGGCTAGATTATATTCCCATAAATCTAACACACGAGCATCTTCATCACTGCTTTTTAAAAATGTAACTCGTGCGCCGTCCGGTGAAAATTTTAAGCCTCTAGGAACAGAGCCATTTAAACTACCGTTTTCAGTAATTTCTTTAATCGTAAGACCATCACTCGCTTTTGCAGAAAAAGCAGCGAATGAAGCTGAAATAAATACGATTTTTAAAAATATTCTCATGGCTGACATCAGTTGTTCCCTATTAATTGATTAAAACTCATGGATGTTAGCAATGATAAAAAATCAAATCCACTGAAATAAATAAGAAAAAGAAAAATGTCAGATGGCCTATAAGCCGGGTTCTGTCCAATGGTTGCCCATTTGTAAGATCATTCATCTAGAACTTTTGTTACCAAAAGCTTCATGCAATCAACCCGAACGACACTTCAGAAGAAAGCGGCCGAAGCCTGTCGTTCCTATTCGATTTTGCACCTGGTGGGGTTTACCATGCCCTTTTTGTCACCAAAAAGGCGGTGCGCTCTTACCGCACCCTTTCACCCTTACCTGCCGAGCAGGCGGTTTACTTTCTGTGGCACTATCCCTGAAGTTACCTTCGCTGGCCATTAACCAGCACCATTCTTCTGTGGTGCCCGGACTTTCCTCTCCTGCTCATGCAGCAGCGATCTTCCAGCCATCTGACAGGTACTTCTATCCTTTTTTTGATTAAACATGCAAGAGAAACGACTTAAAAAGTCATCTATTTCAGTCTCTCCGCATAATCCCCAAACATATTTTCAATATATGAAACGTCTTCTACGAACTTTAATCCAACAAATGCATCCGCATGCCAAGATACAAGTGCTTCGGTAAATTCAAAATCTTTAATTTTAATATTTACTTTGGCCCCTGTCGCTAAAGGCAGATCAAGCTTTAATCTTACGCCACCAAGTGAAATATCATAAAGCATACACTTGAATTCAAACTCATTCACAATCAATACGGCAGGCCACACAACAGTGCGCCTTTTAAACGATCGCAATGATACCAAACCGTCCTTGACATTATTAGCATTAGCGGCTTTCGTTTCCTTGGCTTTTTTATTTTTACGTGCCATTTTTCGAGCTTCCATTTTCTCTAACTCTCTACGATCACTCACTTGTTTACTGAAAACTTACTCGATTATATTCAAATAAAGTTACTAAAATATCAATATTTAATATTTTTTTACTGGAAATTACCTTACATCTCGGGCAGATTGGGCAAAATTAGTCTTTAAATAGAAGAAATCCTATGAATAAAAGAAATATTTTCCTAATTCCAATGATTACAATATGCTCATTATTTTTAATCAGCGGTTGTGGAAAAAAAGGGATTGTTATTAAAAATGGTCCCGCTGGCCCTAACACTGGCGATTTAATTGACCCTTTGCCGGATAGTTTAGTAGGTGATAAAGAAAACTCTCGTCATAGCAACGAAACACTAAAGCCAGTTATAAATTAGATTTCTGCTCTAGTAAATTTTCTAATATTTTATATGTTTCTCTATCGATATTACCATCAATGTTGCTTGGACGAAAATGACGCTGAAAAGCAGTCGTTATTTCACTTGTGTTTCCGTCAACACCATCAATATCATAACCATATTTCGACAAGTTTTTAAGAAAATCATTTGCATTTTCTTTTTCAATTAATATGTCTTTATCTTTGGTAACCCAAACGCCAATGCCTTCCTTAGACAAGCTCTCCCAATCAAATAACTCACCTGGATCGATTTTTCTTCGCCACGCAATGTCGCTGTGGCCCAAAACATGCCAGGGTTTAATTTGATGTCTTTTTATAATGTCCTTTGAAAGCGATATAACGGATTTCATTTGCGCTTCTGGGAAAGGCTTATAAACACTCTCATATCCCGGATAAGGGTGCCCCGAATTAACAATTTCAATCCCAATGGAAAGATCGTTTAGTCCAACATCATCTTCCCATTTGGATATCCCCGCATGCCATGCTCTTTTTTCTTCATTAACCAATAAGAATATTTCACCATCTTCTTCTATAAGATAATGTGCACTTACCTTTGCTTCTTTTGAACAAAGCCTCTCTAATGCTTCTTTACCGGTTGCCATTCCCGTATAATGCAGTATCAAATATTTGATTTTACCATTCTGACGTTCATCGAAATTTGGTGATTTAACAACCTTCATTTGCTATCACCTTTGAACGTCTTTTTAATTGCCAATCACGATAATGAATTATACCTAATCCGCTAAGTGTAACCGCAGCTCCCGCAATAAATTTAAGTGTTATGACTTCATCTAAGAAAATCACGGCTGAAATCGTTGCAAAAACAGGAACGCTGACCATAGAGGGGGAAATCAATGTTACAGGATACCGTCTTAATAAATAATTCATTCCGCCATATCCAACAATTGTCGAAAGAATTGACGTATATAAGACCATGGAAATACCAACAATATCAAGATTTTCAATTTGTGAGATATGGTTTTCTTCAAAAATTAATGTCATGAGCAAAAACACCGGTACGCTATAAAATGAAACCCAAGCTTGTGTTTGAAAAACCGGAATAGCTGTCATTTTTCGCATTAGAATAACACCTAATGAATATAATATCGTGGCGGCTAATATGACTAATACGGCCGACCCTTCTTCTAAAATTGCGGGCTCTAATGTTATAATCAAGACACCTATAAATGAAACAACAACCCCACCGGAACGCCAGTAGCTCATCTTTTCAGATAAGAAAAAATGAGCCAGAATTAACGTTATTGGAATATTCATTTGAACCACAACAGACATTGCAGAAACATGATTGGTTAAATCCATACCCAAAAATACAAGAGCAAATTGAAACCCACCAATAAAATTACCAAGTACGAATAATTTGAACATAGAACCGGGTAATATTTTTAACCACGGCAATAAGCATACCAAAACAATCGCAAACCTAATGAGACCGAAAAGATATGGGTCCAGCTGCTCTAATCCGATTTTCATCACGGCGAAATTCACGCCCCATATAAAGCAAACAAATAATGCAAATAGTGCAAATCGGATTGGCATCAAATATTTCCTTTAGTTAATACCGCGAATTTTACAAATCTTATCATACGCATCATTGATCGCCGACATTTTCTCATTTGCCACGTCAATTAATTCTTCCGGCACACCTTGAGCCATCAATAAATCGGGATGATGTTCTTTAATTTGTTTACGGTAAGCGGCCTTTACGGCGGCATCATCGGCATTGTGATCAATACCAAGAATAGTATATGGGTCGCTCTGATCAGGACCCATATGGCTTTCGCGAATACGTACAAATTCATTTTCAGGAAAATTGAAAATTTTTGCAACCTGCTGCAAATATTCCATCTCTGCCGGATGCATGACACCATCGGCCATCGCAATATGAAAAAGCAAGTCAATGACCTGCTCCAGAACTGCCGGTTGATTATGAAATTGTCTATAAAGTTGTGTCGCATATCCTTCAAAGCCGGTGACTTCTTTTTTCGCCATATCAAAGAACCAACCGACTTTTTTTGCTTCACTTGGAGAAACATGAAATGATTTTTTAAAAACATCAATTTCATCGCGTGTGACAACGCCATCGGCCTTGGCCATTTTTGCACATAATGCAATAAATCCAGCTGCAAAAACAGCCTGCTCTTGCGAGGCCCCTATTTGTTCTCGGGTTGCCTTACTCGCTTTGCCAGCATAATGAACAGCAGCAGCCCCTAGTAAAGCACCAATTGGCCCTCCTAAGGCCATGCCTGCAGCACCGCCTAGAATTGTTCCCCATATAGACATTTTTAATTCCTTGAATTTAATACTTGAAAGACAGTATCAACATATGTGCCATTTGATAAAAGTCACATATAAGTCGATAATTCAACATAATTCTGCGATGAAATGAAAAAAAGAAAATGAAGTGAAAATCTATATTTAAAATTGGCATTATAATTTGATTGAAAATCATTATGATGTAAACTTAATATCTTTAGCATTTACAAAAATTAATTTTCCTATGAATGATAACAATAAATGGCAGTTTTGGATTGATCGAGGGGGTACTTTTACGGATGTTGTGGCCCGTGACCCTAATGCTCAAGTAGCATCCTTAAAATTACTTTCCGAAAATACGGCTCAATATGATGATGCCGCCGTAGAAGCAATAAAAAGGCTTACAGGAACTGACGCGGATCAACAAATTGATCCTAATAATATTGAATCAATCAAAATGGGAACAACTGTCGCCACCAACGCTTTATTGGAACGAAAAGGTGATCCTACCTTACTCTTGATAACAAAAGGATTTAAAGACGCTTTAAGAATTGGCTATCAAGCGCGACCCCGCCTATTTGATTTAAATGTCGAACTTCCAGAACAGCTATACGAGCAGGTCATAGAAGTTGATGAAAGAATTGGACCGGATGGTGACATCATCACGCCTTTAAACCTTGAAAATATCCGTAAAGATTTAGAAACGGCCTTACGCAACGGAATAACATCAATTGCAATCGTGACCATGCATGGATATCGATATCCAAACCATGAAAATAAGCTCGCTGATTTAGCGGAAGAAATTGGCTTTAAGCAAATTTCTACGAGCCATAAAACAAGCCCGCTTATGAAATTGGTGGGGCGCGGCGATACAACTGTGGTAGATGCCTATTTAAGTCCAATTTTAAAAAGGTACATTGAAAAGATAGAAGATAAAGTCGGAAATATCCCCCTTTATTTTATGCAATCAAATGGCGGCTTAGCAAATTCAAAACATTTCCATGGCAAGGATGCCATACTTTCTGGTCCAGCCGGCGGTATTGTCGGTGCCGTTAGAACAGCAAGCCACAGTGGATATGATAAAATCATCGGTTTTGATATGGGCGGCACATCAACAGATGTTAGCCATTATAACGGTGAATATGAACGTGCCTATGAAACCGTCGTTGCAGGTGTTCGAATGCGAACCCCTATGATGAATATTCATACTGTGGCCGCCGGCGGCGGATCCATTTTGCATTATGATGATCAGCGTTTTCGCGTTGGACCGGATAGCGCGGGTGCATATCCAGGGCCGGCCTGTTACCGAAATGATGGACCACTAACTGTAACTGATTGCAATCTTTTACTTGGGTTTATTCTGTCTGAATATTTTCCAAAATCATTTGGTGAAAATTCTGACCAAGGTGTCGATATTGATATTGTTAAAGCGAAATTTAATGAGTTCAAAAGCGCGACTGATAACAATATTGAAGAAGTCGCCGATGGGTTTCTTAATATCGCTATAGAGAATATGGCAGCAGCAATCAAAAAAATATCTACGGAAAAAGGATATGATGTACGTGATTATACACTTGTCAGCTTCGGAGGTGCAGGGGGCCAGCATGCCTGTAAAATTGCCGACACCCTTGGGATCAAAAGAATATTCCTCCACCGTTTTGCCGGTGTTTTAAGTGCTTTTGGCATGGGGCTCGCTGACTTACGCACCATTAAAGAAGAAACGATCGAAAAAAGACTTTCCGATGAAAGTGAAAAAATCATTGAAGAAACAGCGACACGATTAACAAGAGAAACGAAAGCAAAACTAATTGATCAAAATGTGAAAGAAATAAATTTCTCAAGCAAAGCTCACATTAAATATAACGGTAGTGATAGTACAATTGAAGTGGACATCGCATCGACACAATCGATGAAAGCACAATTCGAGAACCTCCATAAAAAACAATTTGGGTTTATATCACCAGATAAAGAATTAATAATTGAAAAATTGACTATAGAAGCATTTGGTGGCGCCAGTGATGTTAAACTTGAAAAGCAAAACCCAGATGGAAAACTTAGCATTGAAAGAACAAAAGTTTACAGTAAAGGAGAATGGCTGGAAGCCAGTGTTATTCATAGAAATGAAATAGGTACACGATTAAAAGAAATTACAGGTCCAGCCATCATTCGTGAAGATCATGGTACTAACTATCTCGAGTTAGGATGGAAAGCCCATAATGATCAGGAAAATAATCTTATATTTGAAAGAGTAGAAGAATTAGAAAGAAATCATGCCATTGGGACCGATGTTGATCCCATACAATTAGAAATATTCAATAATTTATTTATGTCAATTGCCGAACAAATGGGGGCAGTTTTAGAAAATGTTGCCCATTCCGTTAATATGAAAGAACGTCTTGATTTTTCGTGCGCCTTATTTGATAAAAATGGAAACCTTGTCGCCAACGCCCCACATATGCCTGTACACCTTGGATCTATGGGTAAGAGTATACAAACCATAATTCATAACCGAAATGGTGTTATGTCGCGTGGTGATGTTTATATGTTAAATGACCCATATAACGGAGGAACCCATTTACCGGATATTACAGTGATATCTCCTTGGTTTGAAAAAGATGCAGATTTTCCCTCGTATTATGTTGCCACTCGAGGGCATCATGCAGATATTGGCGGAATAACGCCCGGGTCGATGCCGCCCACGTCCAAAAATATTAATGAAGAAGGCATTTTATTTGACGACTTTCTACTTGCCGAAAATGGTGTCTTTAAAGAAAAAGAATTAAAAGATGCTTTACTGTCATCCGAATATCCTGCACGAAATCCTGAACAAAATATTGCAGATTTAAAAGGACAAATTGCCGCCAACGAAAAGGGGTTAAGTGAGCTTGACCGCATCACAAGTCATTACGGCGAAGAAACCGTCACAGCTTATATGAACCATGTACAAAATAATGCGGAAGAAGCCGTAAGGCGTGTCATCTATAAATTAAATAATGCCGAATATGATTATCCATTAGATAACGGTGCCCACATTCGAGTAAAAGTGACGGTTGATAAAACCAATAGAAGCGCAAAATTAAATTTTAACGGCACCAGCCCAGAACTTGATAATAATTTTAATGCCCCATTGGCCATCTGTCACGCCGCCGTTCTATATGTATTAAGATGCATGGTTGACGATGATATTCCATTAAATCAGGGATGCTTAAAACCAGTTGAAATAATTGTGCCTGATAAAACACTTTTAAATCCATCACCTCCCCATGCCGTTGTCGCTGGAAACGTTGAAACGTCACAGGCAATTGTCAATTGTCTGTTCCTTGCCTTTGGTGCTATGGCGGCATCACAAGGAACAATGAATAATTTTACATTTGGCAATGATGATATCCAATATTATGAAACCATTGCCGGTGGCATGGGCGCAACCGACAAAAACAATGGCGCAAGCGCCATTCAAAGTCATATGACAAATAGTCGTTTAACTGACCCTGAAGTGTTAGAATGGCGATATCCTGTTATTTTGAAAGAGTTTAAAATCAGAGAGAATAGTGGTGGCAAGGGTAATTTTAATGGTGGTGATGGCGTTGAACGTCGAATTCAATTTTTAGAAGATATGCAGGCAGCCATTATTTCAAACAACCGTAACATATCACCAATGGGCCTTAACGGAGGCGAAGATGCCGCACGCGGTGAAAATTGGCTTTATACAGCAGACGGTAATATTAAATCACTCGGCAGTGCAGAAGAAGTTACTGTCAATAAAGGTGATGTATTTATTATTAAAACGCCCGGCGGTGGGGGCTATGGTAGTTCATAAAAAGTAAAATGAATGACTATTATTAAAACGGCCAAAGAGAGAAACCACTACCTAAATCTTCTTCGCAACCTTGAAGCTGTGCGGCGTAGGTTTTAGAATAACCATCTACTTTTTTTGCCACACCCATCAACCATTTTTTCTTTAAATATGTTTTACGTTTAAAACCGCCATGTCCTTCGTGATAAGCAAGATATTGATTATAGGCATCCCATTTGGAAATTCCGAGTGTACGCTGGGAAATAGTACTATACCAGCCAACAAAATCTGCCGCATCTTCAAAACGGTCACGGTCGGCGCCATGATTGCCAGTTTGATCCATATACCATTCCCATGTGGAATCTTTCACTTGAGCATATCCGTAGGCGCTGGACTTACGGCCCCATGGAATTACCCATAAAAGATAATTACGGCCCGGTTTAGCATCATGCTGAAAACTACTTTCCTGACGTATTATTGCCAGTTGCACATGAATTGGCGTACCGTATTTTTCACGAACACGTTTAGTTGCTTTATACCAGTCGCTTTTTTCATCAAGAATAGAGCAACTATTGGCAACATTTTTAGGGGGCGTGGTCGCACATCCCGCCACGGCGAGTATCACTGCCGCTATGATCGCTTTGCTTTTCATAGTGTCTAAAGAATCAAAAGTCATAATAGAAGTCAAGTTATATAACCATTAAGCCGAAATAATGACGCTAAATTAATCAATCAACAATTTGATCTGTGGTGCTGATTTTGGTTCGATCGAATCTTCGACATCATCTATATCTTCAAGCTGTATTTTTTCAATAATATCAGCTTTTGATTGAATTTTACGGCTTGATGTTTCAATTAAATCGATATCTTTTTCCGCTTGGGAAAAATGATTACGAAGACTGGAAACACGTTTATCCAAACGGTCCATATCATCCGATAACGTTGAAACATGTTTTTGAATGACCCCTGCTTGATCACGAATACGTGCATCTTTTAGCACAGCACGAACCGTATTTAAGGTTGCCATCAAAGTGGTCGGGCTGACAATCCAAACTTTTGCTTTATATGATTTTTCAACAACATCTGTAAAATTACTATGGAGTTCCGCATAAACCGCTTCGCTCGGCAAAAACATAAGTGCAGATTCAGCCGTAACACCCGGTAAAATATATTTTGCTGCGATATCATTCACATGTTTCATCATATCGGTTTTAAAAGCGGCTTTCGCTTGCTTTTTATCATTATCAGTTTCAGCGGCTCCTAATCGATGATAACTTTCAAGCGGAAACTTCGCATCAACAACAATTGACCCTGGTGGATTTGGAAGTTTGATTAAACAGTCCGCTCTGCTTTTATTTTCCAGAGTAGCTTGAAATTCATAAGCATTCGGCGGAAGGATCGAAGATACAAGATCGTTAAGCTGTATTTCACCAAAAGCACCACGCGCTTGTTTGTTTGATAAAATATCCTGCAAACCAACCATCTGTCCTGATAAATCTGTGATGTTTTTTTGTGCCTCATCAATAACAGCTAGACGTTCTTTTAATTTCTCTAGGCTTTCGCCTGTTTTTTCATTGGATTGAACCAAACTATCGCCAACACGTTTACTAACCGCATCAAGTCTTTCATGCATGGTTCGTTTCATTTCTTCTTGTTGTAAAGAATGGCTTTCAGACATGGTTTTAATGCGGGCTTCAAGTCCAGCATTCATTTGCAATACCGATAGAAGGTGCCGCTCAGCATTATCCGCCGCAATCTGCCTCTCTTCACTATCCATACGAGCACGATTATTAATGAAGTAAAGAACCGCACATAATAATAAGGCAATCACGCCCATACCGGCTAATATTACGACATTTTGATCGATGATCACGTTTTCCGTCTCCTTATGGTCTTGACCTTATCGTCAACACATATTACCTACCATTTGTAAGATTAAAAGGATAAGATGAAAAATTATGGCTATTTTACCGATTGTAACAGTTCCGGACCCGCTTCTTAAAAAAGTGTCTGAACCCGTTGAAAAAGTGGATGACAAGGTACGCGCCTTTTTGGATGATATGCTTGAAACCATGTATGCTGCGCCAGGTATCGGACTTGCCGCCGTTCAAGTTGGTAAATTATGGCGCATTTTGGTCATTGATATAGCATCAGACGATGAAGAGCCAAACCCAATGTATTTCATCAATCCAGTTATCACGTGGACTTCAGAAGAATTCAACACCTATAACGAAGGATGTCTTTCAATACCAGAGCAATATGCAGATGTTGAGCGGCCCGCAGAATGTAAAGTCGATTTCATCGATTATAATGGTGATGAAAAGGAAATTCATGCGGACGGTCTTCTAGCGACCTGTATTCAACACGAAATGGACCATTTAAACGGCGTGGTTTTTATTGATTATCTTTCCAAAATCAAACGCGGTATCTATGTCCGAAAAGTCAAGAAGCTCGTAAGAGAAAAAGAAGAGTAAGGGATAACAATATGCGCATTGCTTTTATGGGGACACCTGATTTTTCGGTCAGTGCGCTTAAATCCATTATTAAAGCAGGCCACGAGGTTGTTGCCGTCTATAGCCAACCACCCCGCCCCGCAGGAAGAGGGAAAAAAGAACGTCCCTCGCCTGTGCACGCATATGCACTTGCGCAGAATATCCCCGTTCACACCCCGCTAAATTTTAAAGAAGAAAAAGACCGTGTTGATTTTAACAATTTAAATTTGGATGTGGCCATAGTTGTTGCCTATGGATTGATTCTCCCTCAAGAAATTTTAGACACACCAAAATTTGGCTGTCTTAATATTCATGCATCACTTCTTCCGCGCTGGCGAGGAGCGGCACCAATCCACCGCGCCATTATGGCAGGTGATAGTGAAACTGGTGTAGGTATTATGCAAATGGAAGCAGGACTTGATACGGGGCCAGTTCATCTTGAAAAAAGAATTCCCATTGAACACTCTGATACCACGGGAACCCTTCATAATAAACTTAGTTTGTTAGGTGCGGATGCAATAGTCGAAGTCTTAAAAAATATAGAAACGAGCTCTCCTGCCCCACAATCATTCGAGGGCGTTACTTATGCAAAAAAAATTGATAAATCTGAAGCGCATATTGATTGGCAAAAATCAGCACGTGATTTAAGAAATCATATCCATGGCCTGTCACCTTTCCCAGGTGCTTGGTGCGAAATGAATGGGGAACGAATAAAAATTCATAATGTCGGCATCTCAGAGAATAACGGTAATCCGGGCATTATGATAGGCACTCCACTTACCATCGCATGTGGTGATGGTTCAATAGAAGTAAAACGTGCACAACGTGCAGGAAAAGGCCCGATGGATATAATGGCATTAATGAACGGTTTTGATGTCAAAATCGGGACCAAATTTTCATGAACCGCTTCAAACTAACCATCGAATATAATGGTGCTAATTACCATGGTTGGCAATTGCAAAATAGTGCTCCTAGCATCCAAGAAGAGCTTGAAATGGCTGCATTTAAACTTTGTCAAACGGAATGCCGTTTCTTTGCGGCAGGAAGAACCGACGCGGGCGTTCACGCAAAAGGAATGGTCGCTCACGTTGACATCCCACGCGACATGGAAGCCTTCAAATTCATGGAAGCTATGAATTATCATTTAAAAGATGTTCCAATATCTATTTTACATTCAGAAGAAGTAGATGAAGATTTTCATGCACGTTTTTCCGCAAAGAAAAGATATTACCGTTATCACATTATCAATCGCCGCGCGAAATTAAGCTTACAGCGCGGACTTGCTTGGCAAATCAAAGAACCACTTGATGTTCAGGCAATGCAAGATGCCGCACAAGTGTTAGTCGGCAAACATGATTTTACCACATTTAGAAGTGTTCAATGCCAATCAAAATCGCCTTTAAAGACATTAGAGAGCTTGAATGTCAGCCGAGAAGGTGAAAGTATTTATGTTGATACTTCTGCTATCTCATATCTTCACCATCAAGTACGCTCAATGGTCGGTTGCCTTTATTATGTGGGCAAAGGGAAATGGACTAAAGATGATATGAAAAATGCTTTAAAGGCAGCTGATCGACATGCTCTTGGCTTTAATGCACCACCTGATGGATTATATTTTATGAAGGTTGAGTATTAAAAGCCTGCATCATCATTTCAAAATATTCAGGATCAAATATTTTAAACAATATAACGATTAATGACGCATCAAGAAGTTTAACAAAGATAAGTACCCCAATAGCCAATGCACCACTTATTTGCAAACCGACTTTAAACGTAAACCAATGAATATAAATACTAAAATAAAACCCAATTACGGTTAAAATTATACCAGAAATATTATTACTAAAAAGCCCTGACCCTAAAATCACTGTCATCACGGCCATAATTAAATATACAAGTGCACTCATCCAATTATATGCAACTACCATCGGCGCATAGTGCTGTTCAATTTTCATAAACTTCGTAAAATAAGCCATTACAAATGCTGTAAAGGGTAACGCTAAAAAGAAAAAAACAACATTTGATAAAAAAGGGTACGCCAATGTTTCATCGGGTGATGCGCCATCAACAATACCTTGATACTGGAAAACGGAAACCAGAATTAATCCGGGAACCATAACAGCAATAGCCAAAAAACTTTTCCAAAATCCATCTGATGATAGATCAAAATATTCCATAGAATTCGGATTAAGTTTAACGAGCTTTAAAGCAGCCTTTAACGAGTATTGGATATAAGGAACAATTGTTATTTGATTATCATTGGACATAAAATTATTCCATATTCTTTGTAACATGCGAAAGCCATGACGATAAATCAGGCGCTGTGTGATCAATTCTCGTCTCTTTTACCCCATTATCAGACCAATGAACACCCGTATTTACCCAAACGGTCGCCATACCTAACTCTGCGGCTGGCTTTAAATTCCCTGCTATATCTTCAACCATAATGGAACTATTGGGATCAATATCAAATTTATCAATCATCTTATGATAACTAGCCTCATGTGGCTTTGGTAAAAAATCAGCATCATGAATATCAAAAAAGTCCTGAAAAAAGCCATTTAAACCTATATGACTAAGAACATTCTTTGCATATTCGGTCGACGCATTTGTATAAATATATTTTTCACCTGGAAGTTTATGTAATGCTTCGTTTAAAGCTGTGTCTACCTTAAGGACCGAGAAATCAATATCATGAACAAACTTCAAATAATCATATGGTTCTATGCCTTGCTCCGACATGAGCCCCCTCAAAGTGGTTCCA
This sequence comes from Pseudemcibacter sp., assembly GCF_965661635.1. Taxonomy (NCBI): domain Bacteria; kingdom Pseudomonadati; phylum Pseudomonadota; class Alphaproteobacteria; order Emcibacterales; family Emcibacteraceae; genus Pseudemcibacter; species Pseudemcibacter sp. The sequence goes on from NZ_CBFIEP010000100.1 coordinate 23,823, forward strand.
TGTTCCATAAAATATTTCTTTTGCATTACCTTCGCATCAGCATAAGAAACATCAAACATGGATTGAATAAATTCACCCATTTTACGATCGATCTGACTGAATAAATTTGCCCCGTGAGGATAAAGCGTATTATCAAGATCAAAGACCCAGTGGTTTATCTGATTAAGTTTTTTATAATCCACATCATTTTTTTGCATAATTAGTCTACGCCCGCTCATTTCTTAAAGGAATTGTTAATACTCATTCATTAAACTGTTTGCCAAGAGAATTCTAATAGTAACTGCAATTCAACTTAGATCGATTTTGGGCACCATGGATAATAATATCGCACGTTTTATCAATAATTCCAATGCTTCCGAGCAAGGTAAAACCATCGATAAATCCTCTGAAGAATTATCATTCCAAAATAAATTAATCGATAATCTGAATGGCCCGGCGATTTTAACTGACGAATCGCTCAATATAATTCATCAAAATATTTACTCTGAAAATTTGGTTCAAGCATTACAAAATCGTAATCCTATTATTCATGGCATAATCATAAGGTGCATGACAAACGATTGTCCCGAAAATCAAAAATTTTCAATCGAAGATGAAACAGGAACTAGACATTATGATCTATTTGCATTTCCGGTGAATATTTCTAAGAATTCGAAAAAGCCATGTGTCCTTCTATTTGGAAAAGACACAACCGTTGAACAACATTTAACAAAAGCGCTTGTTGAATCGAGAAAAATGTTTAAAGATCTCGTTTCCTGTTCTACTGATTTTGCATGGGAAACCGATAATAAAGGTCGTTTTAATTATGTATCTTCAAACGGCATTCTAGGTTATTCAGCATATGAGTTAAATGAGAAAAAAGCGGCTGACTTAATCGTCGGAGCAGATGGTCTTAACCCTTTCGATACACTTGACGCCATTAATGATGTTGAAATATGGCTTCAACGCAGTGACGGTGAATTCGCTTGCGTACAGGTATCTGCCAACCCAATTATCGACAACAACTCAACTTGGCAAGGTGCACGAGGCGTTTGTCGTGATGTTACCGAGGTGAGGGAAAGAGAAGCATCCTTAAGACGCATTAGAAAAAATGAGCAAGTCTTAAAAAGAATTATTTCAACTATACGTGATGAAATTGATCCAACAAGAATGTTGCATACAACCGCAAAAGCCGCGCTTGACGGATTATCTGCGAAGCACTGTCATATTGCAAGCCTATCAAAAAATTCTGAAGACAAGTTTGAAGCCAAATTAAAGGCAGATGCAGGTGGCATAAATAATGGTGATTTTATTGATAAATTAATTTCAAAAGCTTTAAACATTTGTAACGACAGAAGCAAACCAATGCCGCCCTCTTATGTCGAGGAAGCGATAGACGGTAAACAGACACTAATCGGTTTTACAAAACATCATAATGAAATAAATGGAGCTATCTTCGTAACCGTCCAAGAAGAAAATAAAAAATGGAATAAGGATGAAAAGTCATTATTCATCGGTGTCTCTAGCCACCTTGGCATCGCATTTGAGCAAATTAAAAATTACGAAAAGTTAGAAGAATTATCCAAGACGGATGAATTAACGTCTCTTCTTAATCGCCGTGCTTTCACTGAAATGGCCAATAAACGACTTGTCATTCAAAAACGGCAAAGACAAAACTGCGCCCTTCTTTATATTGATTTGGATAATTTCAAACAAGTTAATGACACCTACGGGCATGCGGTTGGTGATGACGTGCTGGTCACGCTCTCATCAATATTAAAGCGCACCACACGAACAGAAGACCTATGTTGTCGGCTTGGTGGTGATGAATTTGCCGTTTGGCTTGAAAATGTTGATGAAAAAAGTGCAGTACATTTAGCAAATCGCATTCTTGAATGCACTACCGAATTACAGAAGTTAGCCGAAAATGATACAAATCCCGTATCGTTATCAATAGGCATAGCCATAAGCGATGCTAAATCAAATTATGCATTAGAGACATTAATGGAACATGCCGATAATGCCTTATATGATGTAAAGAAAAACGGTAAATCAGGTATCGTGTTAAACCAATAGAAACTTTTATAGTGTAGCTTTCTCTTAGCACAAATAAAATACAGGTTTGAATATCAAATATGATTTTTAATTTATTCAAGAATAAAGAGAAAAGAGCTTCTGAGCTCGCAAGCTATGAAAAAGCCAAAAAAGCATTGGAAGAAAAGAAACCCAATGACAAGATGATTTTGGCTGAACAAGATACAACACCACCTGAAGTCTTATATTATTTAGCCGAAGATAAATCTTCCGATATTAGCTTAAAAGTTGCCGCTAACGCAAATACCCCCATACAAGCCGATAAAATATTGGCAAATGATGAAGACGAAGAAGTTAAACACGAATTAACTCGTAAAATTGCTAGATTGTTTCCCGATATTAATGAAGACGGAAAAGCAGAAATTTGTGAAAAAGCACTTGAAATGATCGAAGTTCTGGCCAACGATCAATTACCTTCTGTAAGAAAAATACTCGCAGAAGAACTAAAATCTTCAAATAGCATCCCTAAACATATTGCTTTGAAATTAGCAACGGATCAGGTTCCGGCCGTTAGTGCAGCAATATTAGAGTATTCCCCCCTATTAAGTGATGCTGACCTAAAAGAAATTATTGCGGCAACAACACTATCTGGTGCATTGGAAGCAATCGCAAAAAGAAATATACTAAGTGGTGATGTCTGCGAGGCCATTGCACAAACGCTGGAAATTCCTGCTGTTACCAATATGCTCGCAAATAAAAATGCGCAGATCCGTGAAGAAACACTCGATTCTATTATTGAAGAAGCACAGAACCAAGATATCACGCAGTGGCACGAGCCACTCGCAAAAAGACCCAATCTTTCAATTCGTGCAATGAAACGCATCGCAACTTTTGTTGCCTCTTCACTCGTTGAAGTCATGATAACAGATAATCATCTAGATCAAGATCAAGGCGAAGAACTGCTGGTTAGAGTAAGAGAACGTATCAGTGATGAAACACCTGATAGCGATGATAAACGCACCCTCGCTGAGCAAGCATCCGATTTATATGAGCGCGGCGTGATTGATGACGAATTTATTCAAAACGCCATTAAAAACAAACAACGTGAACTGGTCATTCAAGCATTAATTTTAATGTCAAAATTGCCCGATCAATCGGTTAGAACAATGATCACTAAGAAAAAGGGTAATCTTGTAGTGGCCCTCGCTTGGAAGGCTGGACTTAGTATGCGCACAGCACTTCAAATGCAAAGCGATCTTGCCCATGTTCCCCCTACGGAATTCATTAACGCCAAAAACGGCGTTGATTACCCCTTCTCAAATCAACAACTTGAATATGATATCGCCTTATTTGAATAAGGCCTATTATCGTCCGTAGAGCAATGTAGATGTCGCCGTTGAAATTGCCTGTGCATTTAATTGAAAACCCATAAGGCCCGGTTGCGCAGCGGGATTAGCATCAAGCTTATTTTCTAATGCATAAACTTTAAAAACATACCTATGCGGGGTGTAGCCTTCAGGGGGACATGGTCCGCCATATCCGGCTTGACCAAATGATGTGATCGATTCAATGGCACCGCTTTTAACAACATCAGCATAATTGTCTGCACTAATGCCCTTAAAAATTGCAGCAGGAATATTCGTGATGACCCAATGCCACCATCCCCCACCTGTTGGCGCATCAGGATCATAAACTGTAATAGAAATATATTTCGCTTTTTCAGGAATATCAGACCAACTGATTTCAGGGATTAAATTCCCACCACTACATCCAAACCCATTAAAGACGTGTTTTTCTTGTAAATATGAATTCTTGCCATCGTTAATTTCTACATTCATGGCATATGCTGCAGAGGAATATATGAATAACAAAACAGTTATGAAACATTTCACTTTAATTCTCCAATTTTATAAATCGATTAAACCAATATATAAAATCAAATTACATAGAACAATAAAATAACCTTACCCGTTTCTAAAAGTATAACCATATCCGTTGATTGCAGGCACACCCCCTAAATGCGCGTAAAGCACTTTCGAACCTTTAGGGAAATAACCTTTCTGAACCAGGTCCATCATGCCTTGCATAGATTTTCCTTCATATACGGGATCAGTCATCATTCCTTCTAATCTTGCGCATGTTCTGATGGCCTCCTTAGTTTCCTCGGAAGGCACACCATAAACCGGATATGCATAATCCTCATGGAGTATCACATCATCTTCGGTGATTTCTTTATCTAATTCGACAAGTTCAGCCGTTTTTTGCGCAATATCAAGCACCTGAGCCTTAGTTTGCTTAGGTGTACATGACGCATCGATGCCGATTACATTTTGCTCTCTACCGTCTTTCGCAAATCCAACCAGCATTCCGGCATGTGTAGAACCAGTGACTGTGCAAACGACAATATAATCGAATTTAAATCCTAGGTCTTCTTCTTGTGTGCGCACCTCTTCAGCAAACCCTACAAAACCAAGACCACCATATTTATGAACAGAAGCCCCTGCAGGAATTGCATAGGGCTTACCACCCTTATCCTTTACATCTTGAAGTGCATTTTCCCAACTTTCACGAATGCCAATATCAAATCCCTTATCAACCAGCTCAACATCAGCGCCCATCACTCTACTGAGCAATATATTACCCACACGGTCATATACGGCATCTTCATGTGGCACCCAACTTTCTTGAACCAAACGGCATTTCATTCCAATTTTCGCGGCCGTTGCTGCGACGAGACGGGTATGGTTTGATTGAACGCCACCAATAGATACTAGAGTATCCGCACCAGAAGCAATTGCGTCCGGAACGATATATTCAAGTTTACGCAATTTATTGCCACCAAAGGCTAAACCGCTATTGCAATCTTCTCTCTTTGCGTAAAGTTCAACAGCTCCGCCCAAATGTTCCGTTAAACTATCAAGTTTTTCAATTGGCGTTGGGCCGAATGTCAGAGGATACCGTTCAAATTTTTCAAGCATGTTAAAATCCATAATGTTAAATATCTGCTTACTATAGCTCACATGCAATGAAAGGTGCTCTCTAAGTTATGTATAATAATTACTATTTATTCAAATATATTGTGATATATTAATAATTATACATTATTTTTTTATAAAATATGGAAGATTTTTTCATGGATCAATTAACAGATAAAATTGATATCAATATATTACGTCACTTACAAAAGGATGGACGCCTTACAAATGCGGAACTTTCAGAAAAGGTCAATATAAGTGCCGCCACATGTCACCGAAGAACACAAAGATTATTCAAAGATGGGTATATTTCATCGGTTCAAGCAAACATTAATCCTGAAAGTGTTGGCCATGGTGCCCTCGTAATGGTCGGCGTTGTGCTTGATCGGTCAACAAAAGAAAGTTTTAGAAACTTTGAAGCGGCGATTGTGAAATTACCATTCGTTCTTGATTGTCATTTAACAGCGGGTGATTTTGATTATTTATTAAAGATCCGTGTCCGTGATTTAAAAGATTTTAGTAAACTTCATGGTGACAAATTATTAGGCTTACCAGGCGTTAGTCAAACCAGAACATTCTTTGTCATGAAAGAAGTAATCGATAACGCAAGACTTAGTTTTTAGAACCGACTTCATGAGCACCTAAGACCCTAATTTCTTTTATGATAAATATCATTGTCCCGTCATAATTCGAGCACTAGGCTTAGTGAATGGCTTTAATATAAGGAGAAGACTGCATGAAACGTCGAGATACTCTAAAATTAATAGGGGCCACTGCAATGGCTGCGGCAACATCAAAAGCATGTCTTTCTCATTCTCAAGAAAACCGATTGATTTTAGACCCAGCCAAAGCAGAAGACCTTCATTATATTCACCGGAAGCTTGCTTTTAGCATCGATGAGAGACTGACATATTGGTATATACGCGCCGTTAGATATGGGTTTAAAGAAGGCGTATTCACACCTTTTTGGAATATGCATGTGGGCATCATCTATAAATTAGAGAACTTAGATAAACATAAATATATGGCTAAAGCCGCCCTTAAAATATTTTATTCGGATCTTGAAACGGGTGAATTGATTGAAACTTTTGATAATCCTTATACCGGCGCAACAAGAGACGTATTACAGCCAAAGCTAGCAAAAGTAAGCCGTAAATTTAATCTTCATGGCGTTGAACAACCCGCATTTGATATTAACAGTGAAAAGAAAACTGGCCCCGTAACCAGAAACGGCAATATAGGGCCAGCATGGATCATTGGCGATGACATATGGGTGAACGGTGATGTCATATACCGTGCAGAAATGCCAAACGACCTTGGGCAATTAATTCAGGTCAACGATTGGTCAACCTATCAAGGATCAATGAAACAAGTCTCTGACCCAAATCTAATGACTGCCGATGCAACACATACATTTAATGACATCAACACTTTTAATCACCCATGGATTGGTATGGAGGGCGTGAACGCATGGTCTATCTCCCGAGGTTTCGGCAGAAAATCCCATTCAGTCGACGGAATGCCCGACACCTGGCGGAAACTTACTGAAAAGACACATCCTGAACTTCTAGACGATAATCTAGATATTTTTTAGCAAAACTAACATTCTCGGGAAAAAAGTTAAACACATGTAATCCGTTATTCAATGAGACTAACCATTAACACCAAATAGGTTTAAAAAATAATAAATTCCGATCACAAAAAGTACACCTGCCGAAATGAAGTTCCATATACGTAAATATGGCCGCGGTTTGGCTTCGTCAGGAATATCATCGTTCATGATTGCCCTGTAATTATAGATCGCAATAAATGGTGCCGTGGCAAATGCCGTGCTGGTTGCAAAATTAATAAACGTTGAAAAGGAAGAACCGAAAAAATAAACAATCGATATAACACCTATGGCTTGTAATATTAGAAACCCGAGAAACGCTTTTTTATTTGTTTCTGAAAATCCGAATAACTGCCTCATAACACGAGGGGCGCCATCAAATAATGTCAACATTGTTGAGAACATAACCACAATAGCGGCACCACCTACAATAGGTATTGCCCAACTTCCATAGCTTTCGGAAAATAGGCTCATCAAAATTGCCGCAAATGAAACCGCAGAATCCGTTTCAGCGTTTATATTATTTAGATAAAGTAAAACCGCGCCCAATAAAACAAAAGCAAACGCAATAATAAGGGTCAGGGCGTAACCAAAGTTAAAATCAAATAAAATCATTTTTAACGTAAGTTGGTCTTTTAATTTTTGACGCCTTTTCGCGGACCACGCCGACAAGAAAAATGATGCACTTGGTGGTGTCGGCATCCAACCGGCCATCGCAATTAAAAAGACAATAAATGCAGGTGACCAATTAAGATCCGGCATAATATTAGTACTTTCTCTAATGGCAGTCGGCACGGCCATCCCTAAGGCCGCAATCGACATTAAAGTAAATAATATCACCATGCATATGACGAGCTTTTCAAAAAAACTATACCCAAAGGCAGCAAGCAGAAAAAAAGCACCAAGAATTAAGACTGTTATGACCAACAGTGTGGATACATCTATACCAAAAACATTTTTAACAATCCCCGCCGTCACCAATGAAACAGCCGCTGTTGCTATAAACATGTCTATTACGACAGATAAAATTAATATAAAAACGGCGAAGTGCCCATCTTTACGATACGCATCAAGCAAGGTTTTTCCTGATACAGCGGAATAAGTAGATGCAAATCGAAATAAAGGATATTTAAGCGCCGTTATTAAAAAAATAAGCAATAACAGCGAAAGACCATATCCCGCGCCTGCTCTCGTTGATTGCACCAAATGAGATACACCAACGGCATTGGCAGCGAAAATTACACCGGGCCCAAATTTAAGAAACAACCCTCTAGTCACGTTTAATCCTAGCTAGAATACTACTAAAACTAATAACTCTATTTTTAAAAATGCTAATGATTAATTGACTTTCCATGCGGTGATAGAAGCGTTCCCCATATTGGCAACATATAAATGACCGCCAAAATAATAGGCATCATTTTGAGAAATTTTTTCCGGCTTTGAATCAAGTAATTGATCTGTTTCAGTCATAGACTTGATGTGATAAATTTCACGCGTGAAAGAAGTAATGATATATGAACCATCCTCCAAAATACCAATGCCGTCCCCGCTAATAATACCATTTCCAACAACATCAATGTTTTTTGTTTCAATATCTATTGAAAGCAATTCACCAGTTCTCATGCGCGTCACTAACAATTTACCATCTTGCGGAAGAAGTACGTTAGGTGCCTTAACATCTTCACCGCTCAGGAAAACTTCAACGCCATTTTCTTCTGTATAAACCAAAAGAGTATCTTTCCCAGTATCAGAAATAAATACTTTATCACCTACAATATTCACATCATTAAGAAATCCTGCATCTTGAAAAGCAACGCGTTTAATAATCTTTTTTGAATTGATATCTACCATGACAAGTTCATCTATATCGGCGATATAAAGTGTGTTGCCCTTAACAGTAAAGCCTTTGGGCCCGTTAAGTCCCGTAATCCAGTCTTTTTCAATAATCTCACCTGTAAGAGAAACACGTGAAATATATCCGTTACCGTCTTTAGCTCTGCTATCACCATTGACATTTGATACATATATCTCACTGTGGTCAGAACTTGGGTGAAGACTTTCAGGACGGTCAAAACCTTCCAGTTTCCATTTCATTTCTAATGACTTTGATTGCGCAAATGAGATTGAATGTCCCATCATTAAAGAAAGAAGAAATACTATCATACTTAATATAGATAATTTTCGCATTAGATTTCCTTTATTTTTGGATGAGAGTCCCCGCCCCATGTTCTGTGAATAGCTCAAGTAGTAACGCATGCTCAACCCGTCCGTCAATAATAACAGATGCGCCTACATTATCATGAATGGCTTTAATGCATGTTTCTATTTTAGGGATCATGCCGCCAATGATTGTTCCATCTTCGATCATCTCATTCGCTTTCTGTTCATCCATTTCAGCGATAAGATTTTTTTCTTTATCCAACACACCTGCAATATCCGTTAGAAGCAACAAACGTTCCGCATTTAATGCCCCTGCAATCGCACCCGCCATCGTATCCGCATTGATATTATATGTATCACCATCTTCACCAAGACCAATGGGGGCAATAACCGGAATAATATCGCTCTCTTCGAACATACGCAGAAAATCAGCATTGACATTTTTTGGATGACCAACAAAACCAAGATCTAAAAATTGTTCAATTTGTGAATCTGGGTCTTTCTTTGTGCGCCTCAATGGCTCCGCAATAACCAAATTGCTGTCTTTTCCTGAAAGTCCGACCCCTTTACCGCCAACTTTGTTGATCGCCCCAACGATTGATTTATTGATGCTGCCTGACAGAACCATTTCAACGACTTCTATCGTTGCTTTATCCGTCACTCTTAAACCATCAATAAATGAGCTTTCGATTTTAAGACGTTCTAACATTTTCCCGATTTGTGGGCCGCCACCATGAACAACTATGGGGTTCATCCCTACCTGTTTCATTAAAACGATATCACGGGCAAAATTATCAGCAAGGTCCTGATCGCCCATAGCGTGACCGCCATATTTTATGACAAATGTCTTACCTGCATGGCGACGCATATAGGGTAACGCTTCGGTTAAAGTTCCTGCTTTTCTAAGCAACGCATCCTTATCTACAGCACCAGAATTCATAATTATTCCTTTGATTAAGCCAAATCGGCAATAACACCGCGTAATTCATCAAGACCATATCCTTTAACAGAACTTGTGATCAAGACTTTTGGATGAGCGGCGACGTTTTTTGCAATTGCTTTCTGCGTATTAGTGATAAGCTTTTCTTGTTCCGATATTTTAACTTTATCACATTTTGTCAAAACCACCTGATAGGATACGGCCGTTTCATCCAGCATTGACATAAGTTCTTTATCACTTTCTTTAAGGCCATGACGCCCATCAACAAGCACAAATACGCGTCGTAAATTTGGACGTCCACGTAAATATTCACGCATCAACTTTACCCAATCTTTAACAAGTGATTTTGATACCTTCGCATATCCATAACCTGGTAAATCCACAATATAAAGGCCAAGTTTCTTTCTCTCTCCAAGAAAAAAGAAATTTAATTGTTGGGTTCTGCCCGGTGTATTTGACGTACGAGCGAGATTATTACGTCCCGTAAGCGCATTCATAAGACTTGATTTTCCAACATTAGACCGTCCAGCAAAGGCAATCTCAGTCGCATTTGGTTCCGGTAATTGACTAAGTGCTGCGGCGCCTAATAAAAACTCACATTTATCACGAAAAAGCAGGCGCCCTTTTTCAAGGAATGCCACCTGCGCTTCTTCTGATATTTCTTCGTCTAACACAATGGTTCCTGACTATTTATTATCCAATGCAGCAACCCGGCGCATGATGAACCATTGCTGACAAATGGTAAGAATATTATTCCATGTCCAATAGATCACCAACCCAACAGAGAACCCAGCCAAAATGAAGGTAAAGATAATCGGCATAAATGCGAATACTTTTTGCTGAATTGGATCAGTCATTGGTGGGTTAAGTTTTTGTTGAAAATACATCGTTAAACCCATAAAGACCGGCAGAATACCAATCGCGATAAAGCTTGGTGGATCCCATGGAATAAGCCCGAATAAGTTTGTAACTAACAATGGGTCCGGCGCGCTAAGATCTTTAATCCAACCAAAGAATGGTGCGTGACGCATATCAATTGTCACATAGAGTACTTTATAAAGGGAAAAGAAAATCGGTATCTGGATAAAAATCGGCAAACAGCTTGCAAGCGGATTTACTTTCTCTTCTTGATACATTTTCATGGTTTCTTGTTGCATACGTGCACGGTCATCACCGTACTTTTCTTTAAGCTTCGCCATTTTAGGTTGAAGCTTTTTCATACGTGCCATGCTTTCATATTGTTTATTAGCCATCGGGAATAATAGCCCCTTAACAACCATAGTAAGAAGAATAATGGCAATTCCGAAATTACCAACGATGCCATAGAAGAAATGAAGGCCGAAATAAATAGGTTTCGTAATGAAATAGAACCAACCCCAATCAATGGCATAATCAAACATTTTGATACCACCGTCTTCGGTATATTTTTCTAATAAATCAACTTCTTTAGCGCCAGCAAAAAATTGTGACGTTCTCTCTGCTGTGGCGCCTGCGGGAATAGAAATTCCATTTGTGGCAAAATTCACGTGAAATTGTTCACCGCCATTTTGCTCAGTACGTGATACGTTGCTTACAAAATCCTGGGATTGATCAGGAATGACTGCAACCATCCAGTCTTTATCGGTAATACCGACCCAGCCGCCGCCAGATACTTCTTCTTTTTCATATGTATCATCTTCCAGATCTTCATAACCGATTTCTTCTTTGCCGTCTTCACCAACACGAATTGGACCTTCATGAAGAATAAATAAAGGTTGTTCACTGCTACGCCCTTCGCGGTAGACGCGACCATATGTCGCCATAGCAACTGTCGAAGATGAATTGTTTTGAACAGATTGTTTAATCGTAAACATATAATCCTGATCTAAAGACACATCACGTGTGAATATTAAACCTTCTCCATTGTCCCATGTAAAATTTATAGTATCGTCAGATGAAAGAGCCGTTTTATTAGCCGTCCAAACTGAATTTACATCAGGTCTTTTACCATCACCGATCCAGCCGAAATCAGCGAAATATGCATTAAATGAATCAGATGGGTTTAAAAGAGTAATTTCAGGTGAGTTTGGATCTACTTCTTCACGGTAATCAATAAGCGTTAAATCATCAAATCTAAGACCTTTAAGATTTATCGTTCCTTTAACGCGACCACCAGAAATCAAAATATTCTGACGTTCACCGATAACTTCATTGCGGTTGGTTGCTATTTCTTTTACGACTGGCGCGGCCATTCCCGGAATGCCTCCGGCCTCAACTGCCCCTGCTGACATTTCTGGGACGCCTGCTTGTTCCGCCGTTACCGCTTGTTCAGATGCAGCTTGCTCTGCTTCTTCGCGCATTGGTGCACCATAAAAATACTCCCACCCAAAAAGGATGACCATAGTCAACACAATTGCCAAAATAAAGTTACGATTTTCTTCCATCATACTATCTCAATTTTTCGCCGTTCGTTGCGGCATTACAATTACAATTTTCTGATCCCTTGTTCCTTTTATCAGGAACTGGATCATACCCGCTGCCGCCCCATGGGTGACATCTTAATATCCTCTTTATCCCCAACCAACTTCCCATAAATGGCCCATGTTTTTCTATTGCCTCCATCGTATAGGATGAACAAGTTGGCAGATATCGACATTTTGGCCCCAGAAGAGGTGAAAAGACATACTTATAGACAGTGATCAATGCTTTCAAGATATAAGAGACAATCAAGTCGAAAAACCTAAAAAGAGAAGTAAATATGGTCATCTATTCGCCTTTTTATCTTTTGAAGTCCCGTGCAATCTTTTTATCGCCCATTTTAAATCGCGAATCAATTGATCAAATGAACATGACAATATTTCCTGCCTTGCAATTAATACATAGGCATGTTTTTGCGAACCGCAACCTATAAGAACTTTTTTTGCAACTTCACGCAAACGCCTTTTAGCCCTGCTGCGTGCGACAGCATTGCCAACTTTTTTACTCGCCGTATATCCAACTTGAATGATATCGCCATCATCACAAAGACTATCCGATATTTGTATAACCATTGCAGGTGTGACCCATTTTTTTCGCGTTGATGCGACACGAAGAAAATCTGACCTCTTCTTCAATGTATCTAATTTTATGCCTTTATTTACAACAACTTCGCTCATTCAAATTGTTCCACAAAAAAACCGGTCTCTTCTTTCAAAGGACCGGTTTCAAATTCGTGTTTTCGTCGTCAATCAGACTTCTATGCTGATAAACGCTTACGTCCTTTCGCACGACGGGCAGCAAGAACACGTCTTCCACCAACTGTCGCAGAGCGCGAACGGAAACCATGACGGCGTTTACGAACCAGAACACTTGGTTGATATGTACGTTTCACTGGACTTCTCCAACTGCCTTTAAGGCGCTAAATTAATTTCTCTGTCAGGCTCACTCTCTGACCAATGATTATGAAACCGAGTGTATAATGGGTATAGTAATATAAGTCAATGCCTCTAACGCGATTAATATAATAAAAAAAAATAAAAAAACTATTATAAAACATAGCCTTTCATGACCATTCATATTCACTTTACGATCACGCTCTCGTGAATGGATTTTATTTCTAAACAAGCGTATAGATGATTATTGTATTTTCAGTTAAGTTTAAAATCAAATATTATGACACCGGATTATATATAGTATGAATGTAAAAAAATATCTTCCCATCGCTTTGCTTGTTAGCGGATTGCTTCTTGCGATATATTTTGATGTCCATAAATTATTATCATTTGAAGTCATTGGCGAAAATTATTCATTGATTAAAAATTATATTGATGAACAATTTCTATTAAGCATCATCATTTTTGCTGCTGGTTATGCCCTGATTGTTGCCTTTTCAATACCTGGTGCTTCAGTTCTATCACTCATGTATGGGGCGTTGCTTGGAACAGTTGTTTCGGGCTTTGTGGTCGTAATTTCCGCGACTATTGGCGCCAGCATGATCTTTCTAGCGGCGCGCTATGCTTTTGCAGATACTTTAAAAGAACGTGCCGGCCCTTGGTTATCTAAAATGCAAGACGGATTTAATAAAAACGCAGTCAGTTATCTGTTGTTTTTAAGGTTAGTACCAGCATTTCCTTTTTTTGTCGTAAATATCGTTCCTGCTTTTATGGGCGTAACGCTTCGAACTTATGTTATTACAACGTTTTTTGGTATTATGCCTGGAACCTTTGTATTTGCGAGTATCGGAAATGGCATTGGTTACGTTTTAGAACAAGGAAAAACGCCAGACTTATCGATTTTAAGTTCACCGGAAATTCTTCTACCACTAGCGGCTCTTGGCTTGCTTTCATTAATTCCGATTGCCTATAAAAAGATAAAAGCAGGAAAAGCCGCATGAGTAATACAATTAAAGCAGACATATGTGTAATTGGTGCCGGAAGTGGCGGATTAAGTGTTGCTGCGGGTGCTGCGCAACTAGGGAAAAATGTTGTTTTGCTCGAAGGTGGTAAAATGGGTGGTGACTGCCTAAATTATGGATGTGTTCCATCAAAAGCACTTATCGCAGCGGGCAATGCAGCTCAAAAATTTAGATCACCAGAAAAATTTGGTGTTACTCCTCAAAACCCAGACATTAATTATGAAAAAGTTCACGACCATATTCACAGCGTAATCGCTGAGATTGAGCCACACGATTCAGTTGAACGGTTTGAAGGGCTCGGTGTAAATGTTATTCAAAGGTATGGTGAGTTCGAAGATCCAAATACAGTGAGAGCTGGAGACACTCTCATTAAAGCAAAACGTTTTATTATTGCGACAGGATCATCACCGAGTGTTCCACCGCTACCCAATATAGATAAAGTGCCTTATCTAACAAATGAAAGTATTTTCGATTTAAAAGAAACACCTAAGCATTTAATTGTTATCGGTGGCGGACCTATTGGTCTTGAACTCGCTCAATCATATAAAAGACTCGGCAGTGCAGTAACCGTTATCGCACTTGGCTTTCTTGAAAATGAAGACCCAGAATTAAAAGACATACTTCTAAAATCTTTAAAAAAAGAAGGCATAAACTTTAAAGAAAATGCGGCCATAAAAGATATTTTACAAAATGAAAAAGGTATCAATATAAACCTTGAAACTGAAGTTGTAACAGGCAGCCATTTATTAATTGCAACTGGCCGTAAGCCCAACATTGAAAAGTTAAGTCTTGAAAAAGCGAACGTTGAATTTTCTAAGCATGGAATTAAAGTTGGTGAGAATTTAAGAACGTCCAATAAATCTATTTATGCTATCGGTGATGTCACAGGATGGGCCGGTTTCACCCATAAAGCAGGATATGATGCAGGCATTATCATTAGACGAATTGTTTTTGGCATGTTTTGGGCAAAGGCAAATTATAAAGCTTTACCCCATGCAACCTACACATCACCTTCACTAGCAGGTGTTGGTTTAAGTGAAAAAGAGGCCCGCGCAAAACACGGTGATCAAATCACCGTATTAAGATGGGATTTTGCAGAAAACGACCGCGCCAAAGCTATGGGCATTAAGGATGGCCTAATTAAAGTAATTACGTCTAAAAAAGGACTTATTCTTGGGGTTTCTATTGTTGGCGAGAATGCAGATGAATTGCTTGCAACTTGGACACTCGCTATAAATGAAGGATTAAAAATAGGATCAATGGCAAACGTTATTAGTCCTTATCCAACATTAGGTGAAGTGAGCAAGCGAGCCGCATCAAGTTATTACACTGAATCATTATTTAGTGATAGAACTAAGAAAATTGTTAAGTGGCTATCATTTATGGGATAATTAAATGGCGGGGATATTAAAAAAAATATCGATTAAGGAAAGTCTCTCCGCAAGACTTCTTCTCTTTACGATTTGTTTTGTGCTTATTGCAGAAGTCTTGATTTATGTTCCATCTATTGCGAATTTTAGAGAGAACTGGATTGAGCAAAAAATAGCGGAAGCGAATATTGCTATTCTAGTTTTGGAAGCGGCACCTGATTATATCGTAAGCCGAATGCTTACTGATGAGCTTCTAATATCGACCGAAAATTATTCTATAATGCGCCGCTTTGATGATGGAATGGATCCTCAAGTATTAAGAGCTATGGAACCGTACAATGTTTCAGCAAGATTTGATATTCGCAACGTACCTTGGACAGAATCCGTGAGAGATGCATTTGAAACATTAATTTTCATGAATAGAGAAAATTATTTAATGGAAGTTACCGGTAACGCATCTGGTGAATATGGAGGTGAAATTGTCGTTGTCTTTGATGAAATTCTTCTTTGTCACGATATGCTAATTTATTCACGCAATATCGTACTGTTAACAATTGTCATATCCTTGTTTACTGCAATGCTGGTATATTACAGTCTTTCTAACCTTCTCGTTCGTCCCGTTCAAAAAATTACTGATAACATGATTGCCTTTAGACATGCACCCGAAGACTTAACCAAAAAATTTATCCCAGAAGACAGAGAAGATGAAATTGGCTTAGTGATGCAGGAACTAGCAAGAATGCAGGACGATGTTAGGAAAGCTTTAAACCAAAAAGACCATCTCGCTAAACTGGGGGGCGCCATTAGCAATATTAATCACGATCTACGAAATATGCTTTCAAGTGCTCAGCTCGTTTCTGATCATTTAAGTACTATTGATGATCCCGTAGTTCAGCAACTCGCGCCTAGGTTTGTTAAAGCAATCGACCGCGCCATAAGACTTTGTGAAAACACACTCCAATATGGCGGCAGTGAGGTTGAAGAACTTAATGTAAAAACATTTAATCTACATAATTTGGTTGATGATGTGACCACTTCTCTCGGTTTATATGAAAATGAAAATATTAAACTACAAAATAACATAGCGACAGAGGAGAAAATTAAAGCGGATAATGATCAGCTTTTCAGAGTATTGATGAATATTTGTCGCAATGCCGTTCAAGCCATCGGCGAGACAGGAAATATTACTATAAATGGCATAGTTGAAAATAGCCAAATAACCGTCGACATTTCTGATGATGCACTTGGCATCCCTGAAAAAATTAAAGAGAACCTTTTCCAGCCTTTTAAAACCGGTAGTAGAGGTGGAACGGGCCTAGGTCTCGCCATATCAAAAGAAATTATTACCGCTCATGGTGGGACATTAGACCTGCTTAAAAGTGATGCTTCAGGAACGACCTTTAGAATTATACTGCCGCTTAATAATTAAAAGAAATTATCGAGGATCAATTTCATTAGAATGATCAGTTGGGTGCGGTGTCGCCGTCAAAACAGTAACACCCTTTGGTGCCTTAAAACGGTGCCATAAACCCTTTGGCACCACCGTTAACGTTCCAGCCTTCATATTCAATATTTCCGGTCCATCATTTGTCATGATTGTTAATTCAGTCTCACCTTTTAATATATATACCAATTCATCACCCATTGTATGACGTTCCCATGGACTTTCTCCAACAAAACTTCCTGTAAAAATACCACCCGTATCAAAAGCCCCAAGTGTGGCAAAAACTCCTTCCATTTCTTCTTCAGATGTTTGCGGTGTTCTTCCTTTTAGAACTTTTAATTTATTAAGTTCCTCTTCAATCTTTGCTACTCTTATTCCATTCATTGGGCTATATACCCTTCACGGCGGTGATCTGCGCCTCCCTCAAGTATACGACGACCATTATCATCATAAATCAATTTTATTCCATGAAGGCCACTCATCAATGTGACCGCCTCTACTTCGTGACCTAATGCTTTTAATGGCTCAATCAGTTTTTCGGCATCCGTTTCTTTCTCCACAAGTGCAGGACCATTTCGGCTAATAATATGGGGAGCGTTAATCGCTGATTGCATATCCATATTCCAATCAAGAACATTAATCATAGTCTGCGTTACATAATTTATAATGCTCGAGCCTCCAGGCGACCCGATAATAAGTGCCGGTCTATTCTTCTCATCAAAAACGATACTTGGTGTCTGAGAACTCATCGGTCGCTTACCACCCTCAACACGGTTAGCAACCATTTTTCCATCAGCATCTCGCGGGATTAGTGAGAAATCAGTGAGTTCATTATTTAACATAAACCCTTCAACCATAAGACGGCTTCCGAACATACTTTCCACGGTCGCCGTCATGGAAACGACATGCCCCCATTGGTCCGTGATACTAAAATGGGTTGTTGAGGGTATTTCAAGAACTTTACCTTCGCCGTAATTTAACGTCATTTCCATTGGCGGGGTTCCATAAGGTGCCTTCCCCATTGAAAAACCCGGTTTAATCAATCCTGCACGTTCTTTAAGATAATCAGAATTGATCATACCATTCACTGGGACATCAATAAAATCTGTATCTCCCGTATATTGATTACGGTCAGCATAAGCGAGGCTTTCTGCCTCAAGAATAATATTATAAGCTTCCGCCGAATGCGGCACCATTTGGTCAATATTAAATCCCTCAAGCAAACCTAATGTCGCTATCATCGTATGCCCTCCTGATGAAGGCGGCGGGATTGAACATACTTTATAGGTTCTGTAATTCCCGCAAATTACGTCTCTCCCTTTAGCGTGATAATTCTCAAGATCACTCAGCTCCATTAAACCGGGATTATTGGGTGCATTTTTAATCGCATCAACAATTTTTTCTGCAATATCACCCTTATAAAAGGCGGATATGCCCTCAGTGGCAATTCGTTTTAATACGGCCGCTTGTTTTGGGTTTTTCAGCAAATGTCCCGCTTTCCAAGGATCTCCATTTTCATCATAAAAATAATCACGAGACGCCGGTACCAACATTAATTTTTCATCTATTGTGATATAACGTTCCAAACGCGGCGAGACAATGAACCCTTCTTCCGCAAGCCTTATGGCTGGCTCAAGCACTTCTGACCATGAGAGAACCCCATGCTTATCATGAGCCATCTTTAAAGCTGCGAGTGCGCCCGGAACCCCTACTGATAATCCACCGTAAACCGCATCAAGTTTAACATAACCATCAACATCAGTGACGGATTTGAAGTGATCGGGCGTTGCGGCCATTGGCGCCGCTTCACGGCCATCATAAAAATTAAGCTGCTCACTTAATGACGCTTCCGGATCAAAATGTAATAGGAATGCGCCACCACCAATACCCGATGATTGCGGCTCAACCAGACTAAGTGTCGTTTCAACGGCGATCGCAGCATCAACCGCACTTCCACCCCGCTTTAATATTTCAAGGCCCGCCTTCGCGGCATATGGGTTTGCCGCAACCACCATCTGATTTTCAAAATTAGCATTCCCATTTTCTAAATTTTGCAGTGAAGACAGATTTAAATCACTAGGTGTGACGGGTATGATATTTTCGGCTTTTTCAAGTAATCTCGTTATCAATTGTTTTTCTAGAGTGGCATGGCTATTATTTTCAAACTTATACTCTAATAATCGCAATCTACTCGCTATGTCATTAATACGTGATTTTTCAATTTCTACCCCACGCCAGAAACTGGCTTTATCCGCAGCAGACGCATCGAAATAATCATTTAATGCTTTACTCACAGCTGCTTCTCGTTGCGGTAAAAGAAATTCTATGTCACGGAGCTCTTTTTTGACTTCTTCTAATGATATAACAACATCGTCAAAAGATGGTTTAGAGGGACTCGCGATATTAGTGACGTTATCATTAATCGCCTCCTTAGCATCATTAGGATTAGTTTCTTCAAGTTCCTGCCACAAATTATCCGCATGTAATTCTGGCCATTCATCCGAATTATTACTTGAGCATGATATGATCGAAACCATAGATATTAGTACGCTAAATAACTTTAAACCTTTGTTAAATAAACTTTTTTTAGACATAATATCTTCCGTGGATTTTAAATTGAAAATCATTTAACGCTTACATTAGATCATGACAAATTTAAGAACAAGCATCACATTCGAAGATTTTTCAAAAAAAAGTGACAATAATGTTAAATGAAGCTTGCATTCACTGTCTGTTATGAGTAGTTTGCCATTCACATTTTGAATAAGAAGCGCTTGTAGCTCAGCTGGATAGAGTACTTGACTACGAATCAAGGGGTCGGGAGTTCGAATCTTCCCAAGCGCGCCATTCA